>JAUIEL010000691.1 GCA_030428825.1 bacterium | reverse complement strand
GGTCGAGAGTCCGTGCCGCGGACTGGGGCTGGAGCGCGGCACCGAAGGCTGTCGCGCCTCGCCGACTGGAGGACGAGGTTCGATCGGCTGCGCCCGTGCCGGAGGCTGATCCACCTCGGCGGTCGTGTCGAGTTCCCTTGGAAAGGGCCGCCGCTGGCCCGCCTCACCGGCCCCGCCTCTCGTTCCTCTCGTTCCTCTCGTTCCTCTCCTTCCTTCCCTCCGCCACCAGTCTCATTCCGGTGCTGGCGTTGCTCCAGTCCGGGGCGGCGGCGATCCTCGTGGCGAGGCGGTAGAACTGCGGGAAGGCGTTCGACCAGCCGCCGCCGCGGAGGGGGTCCATCCCTTCCTCGATGGTTCCTCGGCACCACTCGAAGACGCCGCCGGTGACGTCGTGGACGCCGAAGGGGGACTCGTCGAGGGGGCAGGCGCCGATCGGGTCGATGTCGGCGATCTCGGCGTCCCAGAGGGAGTCGATCCAGCGGGGGACGAAGACGTCGCCGTGGGCGAAGCGGCGGCGGTCGACGCCGCGGGCGGCGCGCTCCCACTGTTCCTCGGTCGGGAGGACGTACCGGAACGAGTCGCCGGCCTCGGCGGCGCGGGCGGAGAGCCAGCGCGCGTATTCGCCGGCGTCCTGGCGGCTGATGCCGTAGATCGGCCAGCGGCGCTCGTGCGACGGGACGACGAACCGGCCGTCCGCGTCCCGCGCCCAGAAGCCGCCGGTCGAGAAGTTCTGCGGCGCGCGGGGGTAGCCGATCGGCGCGTCGAACCGATCGATGCGGGCGAGGATCGCGGGGTCGTTCAGGAACTCGGCGTACGCGGCGCACGGGACCGGGAAGCGGGCGATCAGGAACTCGTCGACCTCGCGGCGGCCGTCGGGCCAGGCGTTCTGCGCCTCCGGGTCGCCGCCGGTGGGGAGGACGCCGGCCGGGATCCGCACGAACCCCGGCGGCGTCGACCCGATCGGGAGGAGGTCGACGTCGACGGTCGCGTCCCCGTCCGGCTCGACGAGGAAGACGACGCGGAGCGGCTCGTGGCCGTCCGCCGTGCCGCGCGCGACCCACGTCCCGGCGGGGAGGGTCGCCTCGTCGCCGACGAGGACGGACGACGGGGTCGGGACCAGCGGGGCGGCGGTGGCGCACGTCTCGACGCCGGGCGCGAGAGGACGTTCGTCGATCCGCCCGTCGTGCAGGAGTCGGGCGCGTCCGCCGGCCCGGCGCAGGCGCTCGGGGCCGGCGTCGAGTTCGAGGTCGGACGGCGACGGCGCGTCGAGCGTCACCTCGTGCCGCGCGCCGGCGCGGTCGACGCTCACCGTCACCGCGGCCGCCCGCCGCCGCGCGACCGCGAACGCGGCGCGCGCGCTCCGGACGTCGTCGACCGGGGCGCCGTCGATCTCCTCGACGACGTCGCCGGGGACGAGCCGGGGGTCGACGCTCGCCGCCACCCAGGTCGTCGTCGCCGCCGGGCGTCCGTCGAGCGCGAGCACGAGGTCGCCCGGCGCGAGCCCTTCCGCCGCGGCGACGACCTCGAGCACCGTCGCGCCCGGCGGGACGGGCGGCGTGTCGTCCCCGCGCGGCACCGGCACGAGCCGGGGCGCGCCGCCGGCATCGAGCTCGTCGAGCGGCCGGACGCGGTGGAGCCGGATCGTCGCGTCCGCCGGGGAGCGGCGGAACGAGACCCTCCCCTTCGCGTCGAGGAGCGCGGCGAAACGGCCGTCCCGGTCGTGACGTCTCACCGCGTCCCGCCAGGCGGCGGCCTCCGTCCGGTCGCGCCGGACGGTCGCCTCCTCGAAGCGGGCGGCGTAGAGGGACGCGAGGATCCGATCGGCGTCGGCGTTCCCGTCGTCGAGCGTGCGGGCGACGCGGGCCGCCTCGACGCACCGGAAGAACGCCTCCTCCGCGGCGCGGCCGAGCGCGGCGTGCCGGCGCTCCCCGTCGAGCCTCCGCCGGGTCTCCTCGTCGGTCAGGGGGCGGGAGGTCCACGCGGCGCGCAGCGGATCGAGCTCCGCGCCGAGCGTCCGCCACGCCTCCCGCGCCGCCTCGTGGCGGGCCCGGGCGTCGGTCGCGTCCGCGATCGCCTTCGCGACCCGGTCGGCCCGGCGCCGTTCGACGATGGCCGCCTCGCGCGCTCGGACCTCGCCGGGGTCGACGTCGAGCGCCGCCGCCCGGGCGAGGGCGGAGAGCGCGGCGTCGAAGTCGCCGCGCGCCGCGGCGGCGTCCGCGTCGGCGAGGGCGTCCGCGTGCCGCCGCCCGCGTTCGATCCGGCCGACGAGGTCGGCGACCGCGAGCGTCCCGCCGGCGGCGAGGACGAGCGCGAGCGCGGCCGCGACGCCGCGGTGCCGGCGGAGCCAGCCGGACACCCGCTCGAGCGGGCCGGCGGGGCGGGCGGACGGCGGTCGCAGCTCGAGCAGCGCGTCGAGGTCGTCCCGGAACGCGCGCGCCGTCGGGTAGCGGCGGGACGGGTCCTTGCGGAGCGCCTTCAGGACGACCGTCTCGACGTCGCGCGGGAGCGACGGGACGAGGCGGCGAGGGGGCGTCGGCTCCTCGTGGAGGATGCGACGGAACAGGTCGCCCGTCGACGGCGACGCGAACGGGACGGCGCCGACGAGCGCTTCGTACAGCGTGACCCCGAGCGCGAAGACGTCGGTCGCGGGCGTGATGGCGCCGCGGCTCGTGTCGACCTGCTCCGGCGCGGCGTAGTGCGGCGACCCGGTGAACCCCTCGGTGAGGCTCGACGCCGCGGCGTCGATCTCCCGCGCCACGCCGAAGTCGGTCAGCTTGGCGTCGCCGTCCCCGGTCAGGAGGACGTTCGACGGCTTGACGTCGCGGTGCACCACGCCGCGCGCGTGCGCGGCGTCGAGCGCGTCCGCGATCTGCCGGGCCCAGCGGAGCGCGTCGCGGACCGGCACCGGCGGCGCGCGGCCGGTGCGGGCGGCGTCGAGCCGATCGTCGAGCCCCTCGCCGGGGACGTGCTCCATCGCGAGCCAGCGCACGCCGTTCGCCTCCCCGGTGGCGTGGACCGTGACGATGTGCGGGTGCTGGAGGCGGGCGACGGCGAGGACCTCGCGCTCGAAGCGGCGTTCGGCCGTCCGCGAACCCGCGCGTTCGGGGCGGAGGACCTTCAGCGCGACCCGGCGGCCGAGCGACTCCTGTTCGGCGAGGAAGACGAGCCCCATCCCTCCCTCGCCGAGGCGCCTCAGCAGCCGGAACTCGCCGAGCCGTTCGAACGGCAGTCCGTCCGGATCGATCGCGGCCGCCGCGGCGGCGCGCGGCGCCCCGCCATCGGTCGGCCGGCGCTCCGAGAGCATCCACCGGAGCGCCTCGAGACGGGGGCGGAGCGCGGCGGTCGCGTCGGGGTGGCGGGCCAGGAACGACTCGAGGTCCGGGGCCGCGCCGCGCTCGGCGGCGGCGACGTACTCGTCGAAGGCCCGGTCGTCCGGCGTCTCGCCCGCGAGGTCCTCGGTCATCTCGTGCAGATCGTAGGTCACCCGCGGGACGGACGCCGGAAGGGCTCGGAGGGGGGCGCGAAAAAAAGTTCGAAAAATCGGCCGGAGCGGACCGGATCGAGCGTTCGTGACGCGATCGCGAGAGACGCGTCGAGAGGG
>JAUIEL010000019.1 GCA_030428825.1 bacterium | reverse complement strand
CCCTCTACCTCCTCCTCGGCCGCGTCTGGGAAGAGACCGGCGACGAGGATGGGGACGCGAAGGCACGCCGATGCTACCGGAGAGCGCTCGAGCTTCAGGAGCAAGGCGGGATCGCCGAAGACGCCCGGGCGGCACTGCAGCGGCTGGAGGAGAAAGAGCAAGGGAGAGCAAGGGAGAGCAAGGGAGAGCAGGAGAGAGCGCGCTGACGCGGAGAACCCGCGTTGACGAGAGGAGTCCGCGCCAGCGCCATCCCAAGGGTCGTCTCCGCATTCCCCCTTCCCCCACCTGACGAATCGGGTGAGGAAGTCCGGAGCGGGCGAGGCGGGGGACGAGACGGGGAGGCTTCTCCGAGAGCGACCCCGCAGCGCGACTCGAAACCGAGCGGAGACCAAACCGGGTGCATCGCGCGAGGACGTGAGCGGGTCGGAGACACCTCCCCGTCTCGTCTCCCGCTGTGGCGAACGCGCAGACCTATCCCGAACGCGTTCGCAGCACCTCGATCGCACGATCCAGCACCGCGTCCGTCTCCCCGACGAAGTCGGTCGGCTCCGTCTCGACGGTCACGTCCGGCGTCACGCCGACGCCGTCGAACAGTTCGCCGGTCGGTTGGAAAGACGCCATCGACGACATCCGCAGCTCGAATCCCGAGTTCGGCAGCCGCACCGGTCGCGACCGTCCCGAGCCGCCGCCGGTCGGGGTGCCGACGAGCGTGACGCCGTCGACTCCCTTGAAGGCGGCGCAGAAGACGTCGGTCGCGCTGAAGCAGGACGGGTCGATCAGGACGGCGACCGGGCGCTCGAAGGGGTCGGCGTCCTCGCCGTCGGCCGGGGCGACGACCATGTAGTGCCAGTCGGAGAACTCTCCCTTCGGCAGCTTCCACTTCGGCCGGAACGACCGCCGGAACTTCGCGATCGCCTTCTTCGCGGCGGCGTCGTGCCGGGACGACGCCTCGGGGAAGAGGCCGCGCGTCTCGCCGAGGAGGCCGTCGGTGTCGTGCGGGTCGTCTCCGGGTTCGAGGCGCTTGGCGGCGACGTTCACCACGCGGGGCCCGCGCTTCGGGTCGAGGACGTACGGGAGGAGGGCGCGCAGGAGGTGGCGCGTGCCGCCGCCGTTCCCGCGCACGTCGATCACGAGCCCGCGCGCGTCGCGGAACTCGACCATCCACCGGCGCAGGTCCTCGAACACGTCCGCCGCCTCGTCCGGCGCGACCATGTCGGCGATCCGGAGGTAGCCGATCTTCCCGTCGAGCCAGCGGCTCTCGCTCCGCGGCCACGCGCCGTAGGTCGGCTTCCGGTCCGCGACGCGCAGGGTGATCTCCTTCGTGCCGCGGCCGCGCGCGGCGCCGAGCCTCACCTCCACGTCGTCGGCTGTCTCGATCCCGAGTTCGCCGCGCGCCCACTGAAGGAACCGGACGTTCCTCGCCCCGTGCTCGCGACGGAACCGGGGCGACCCGTCGGCGGCCATGCTCGCGCCGACCTCGATCCACTCCTCGATCGGTCGGCCGTCGATCGCCACGACGTACGGGTGGTCGTCGTCGAGGAGGCCGCGGCGGTCGTCGTGGAACGCGACGTACCGGTCGCCGGAGACGCCGATCAGGAACGGGAGGTAGCCCGGCGGGAAGACGTCGTTCGGGTTCGCGCGCAGCCGCGTGTGGCCGTCGCCGAATCGCGCCAGGAACCGGGTCAGCTCGAGGGCGAACGCGCGGGCGTCGACCGGGTCGTCCAGCCGGGCGGCGATCGCGTCGGCCTCCGCCTCCGCGTCGACCCCCTTCAGCCGGAAGTAGGAGTGACGGGCCCGCAGGGTCTCGACGAGGAAGGCGAGGTCCTCCTTCGCCGCCGCCGCGGAGATCTCCTTCGGCGGCGACGCCGTCCGCGGTCGTTCCGGGCGCACGCGGCCGCGCTGGTTGTACTCCCACGCCGCCCGGCGGTTCTCCTCGGTCATCGCGGCGTCCACCGTCGTCCGCGCGCCCGAGTCGAGGTCGATCAGGACCAGCTCGACCGTCGGCCCGGGGGGCTTCCCCATCCGGGACAGGAGCTCGTAGAGGTCCTCCGAGAACCGCTTGTCCCACTTCGACCCGTACTTTCGCTTCGAGGTCGACACGATCTCGTCGACCGGCGTGCCGTCGATCGAGGCGAGGCCGTGCCAGGCGCCGTCGACGCGCACCTCGGGAGCGTCGTCGCTCCATCGGACGGCGGTGAACGGGGCGAGCTTCGGGAACCCGAGCAGGGCGGCGAGGGCGACGAGGAGGACGGGCATGGCGGACTCCGTGTGCGTGCGTTCCTCCGGTCGAGACCCCGCCCGCGCCGCCGCGGCGGGGGAGAATCCCGCTTTCCCGCGGATTATGATCGGGTCGATGTCCGAACGACCGAGCGAGGAGCAGCTCTGGAGCTGGATCGACCGCCGGGCTCCCGAGCTCGATCGGTACCTCGCGTCGCACCCGGAGGACCGCGAGCGGATCGACGAGATGCGGCGGCTCGTCGGCGCGGTCGCCGCGCACGCCCGCGAGGCGCCCCCCGCGCGGCCCGAGCGGATCGGCCCGTATCGGATCACCGGACTCCTCGGTCAGGGGGGGATGGGGATCGTCTACGCCGCCGAACGGGACGACGCCCCGCGGCCGGTCGCCCTGAAGGTCGGTCGGCGGGCGTTCGGCGAGGACGACGAACACGCGATCAAGCTGTTCCGGCGCGAGATCCTCGCGCTCGCCCGCCTCGACCATCCGGCGGTCGCGCGGCTGCTCGAGGCGGGACGGACGGAGGCGGGCGACCACTGGTTCGCGATGGAGCGCGTCGACGGCCTCCCGATCGACCGTTGGGCCGACGAGCGCGCGCCGTCCCGGCGGGATCGGGTCGAGGTCGTCCGGCGCGTCGCGGAGGCGGTCGAGGAGGCGCACCGGAAGGGGATCCTCCACCGCGACCTGAAGCCGTCGAACATCCTGGTCGAGGCGGACGGCGCCCCGCGCGTGCTCGACTTCGGCCTCGCCCGGCTGAACGCGTCGGACGTCTCGTTCAGCCTCACGCGGACCGAGACCGGGGCGATGCTCGGCACGTTGCAGTCGATGAGCCCGGAGCAGGCGCGCGGGGACCGCGAGCGCGTCGACGAGCGGACCGACGTCTACGCGCTCGGCGTACTCCTCTACCGGGTCCTCCTCGGGGTCTGGCCGTACGCGGTCGACGCCTCGTCGCCGGTCCGCGCGATCGCCGCGATATGCGACGCTCCGCCGCAGCGGCCGACGAAGGTCGACGAGACGCTCGAGCCGGCGCTCGAGACGATCGTCCTGAAGGCGCTCGAGAAGCGGCCCGGGCGCCGGTACCCGACCGCGGCCGCGTTCGCCGACGACCTCGCCCGGTTCCTCTCCGGCGCGCCGATCGCGGCCCGCCCGGTCGGCGCGATCGTCCGGGCGGGGCGATTCCTCGGCCGTCACCCGTCGCTCGCGGTCGCCGGCGGCGCGGCGGTGGTCGTCGCCGGCGTGGTGCTGAAGGCGACGCTCGATCCGCCGGTCCGCGTGGTCCGCGAAGGGGTCGACGCGACGTCGAGCTTCGAGCCGCGGCGCTACCCCAAGCTCTCGCCGTTCGAGGCGCTCCGCTGGGAGGACGCGGCGCCGATCGTCACCGTCTCCGGCGTCGAGTACGAGCTCCTCGCGATCGAGGACGAGCCGGTCGAGCTGATCGTCGGCCTGTGCAAGAAGGTCGAGCGGAACGTCTCCTGGCGAAAGCGGTTCACCGAGGACCTGTACGAGGTGATGCTGCGACTGAAGCGGGCGTCGGTCGGGGAGATGGCGGCGGTGACGCTGGACGTCGTTCGGATCGACGACCCGGCACGGACGGTGCGGAGGATCGACGCCCCGATGACCGAGGAGAACCGGCGGCGGCTGCGCCGGGACCGGTACGGGGTGGCGGCGTTCGACGGCATCCGGTGGATCGGGGACCGCGCGGAGGTGCGGGTCGAGGGGGCGTGGTACGAGTGGGTGTCGCTCGGGGACGTGCCGTTCGCGGAGCTCCTGGAGGGGGCTCGCGCGGAGTTCGGCGAGCACGCGCGCAAGCGGCTCGGCGAGGACCTCCTCGCCGTGCTCGAGATCCGCGACCTGCCGCACGACTCGCAGCGGCTCCGGCTCGGACTGCGTCCGCTCGACGGCGGCGAGACGATCGAGCGGACGGTCGAGATGACCGCGGAGAAGCGACGGCGGCTGATCGGGCGGCGGCTCGCCGGAGGGGGCGAGTGAGCGGCGCCGACGACACGGGAGACCTCGTGCGACGGCTGCGCGCGGGGGACGAGACGGCGGCGGAGGCGCTCGATCGGGCGCATCGACCGGCGCTCGTGCGGTTCTGCGCCGGCTACCTCGGGTCGGTCGACGAGGCGGAGGACGCGGCGCAGGAGGTGCTGGCGAAGCTCTGGCGGGCGGACGCCGTCCCCGAGCGGTTCCGGGCCTGGGTCTACACGGTCGCCCGGAACCACTGCCTGAACCTGCGGCGCGGGCGCGCGCGCCGCCGCGACGCCGAGCCGCTCCGGAGCGACGTCGAGCTGTTCCGGACCGTCTCCGGCGCGGCGACCCGGCTCGTGCGGCGCGAGGAGGCGGCGCGGATCGCGGCGCTCGTCGCGTCGCTCGGCGAGGCGGAGCGGGAGGTCGTGCGCATGCGGTACGGCGAGGAGCTGAGCCGGGACGAGATCGCGGAGGTCCTCGGCGTGCCGACGTCGGTCGTGAAGTCGAGGCTGTACGAGGCGATGAAGAAGCTCCGGGCCCGGGCGGGGGACGGATGACGCGGGGGGAGACGTTCGCCGCCGCGCTCGCGGCGCTCGGGCTCGCGGCGGCGGTGCTGTTCGAGGCGCTCTTCCTCGGGCGGTCGACGTTGGCGTTCGGGGACGCGGACCCGCGGATCGGCATGAGGCCGTGGGCGCGCCCGTTCGACGGGCCGCCGCCGGCGATCAACCCGATCACGCCGGACACCGACGTCTACATCCTCCCCGGCCGGATGCGCTCGGAGGAGCTCCGGGCGGCGGGGGCCGGCGTCGACTGGGACGACGCGCAGCTCTGCGGGGCGCCGTTCGCCGCGAACATCGCCTGGCCGGAGTGGTCGCCGCTCGCGTGGCTCGTCCGCCCGCTCCCGCCGGTCACGTCGCTCGACGTCATGCTCTGGCTGCACCTCGCGGCCGGCGGCTTCCTCGCGTATCGGCTGGCGCGGCGGTACGCGCTGTCACCCGCGGCGGCGGCGTTCGCGGCGGTCGGGTTCGCGGGCTCGGCGTGGATGTACACGCACTGGCACGCGTCGCCGATCTTCTGGACGTCGGTCTGGTGGCCGGGGCAGCTCGCGGCGCTCGAGTCGCTCCGGCGCGGGCGGACGCGGCGGGCGATCGTCGAGGGGGGCGCGTTCACGGCGCTCCTCTGCGTGGCCGGGTTCCCGCAGGTCGGGTTCGTCCTGACCGCGGCGACCGGCGCGCTGCTCCTCGTCGACCGGGGGACGCGGTCGACGCGGAACGTCCTCGCGTTCGCGGCGGCGGTCGCGCTCGGGGTCGCCGCCGCGTCGCCGCAGCTCGTCCGGTCGGCCGCCGCGTACGAGGAGTCGCTCCGGGCGTCGGACGAGACGCGGGCCGCCACCGCGCGGCGGGGCCTCCCGGCCGGCGCCCTGTTCGGCTTCGTGCTCCCGGAGTTCTTCGGCCGGCCGTCGGTCTTCATGTCGGAGGACGCGCCGACCCCGTGGATGGAGGACTGGCTCCCGTCGCGGCTCCTCCTCGGCGACTCGCTCCAGAACAACCCGGTCGAGAACGCGCTCTACCCCGGCGCGGCGGTGCTGCTGCTCCTCCTCGCGGCGGGGCGACGCGGCGTCGACGGGCGCGCGGGGCGGTTCCTGCTCGCCGGCGGCGCGGCGGTCGCCCTGGCGTGGGGGACGCCGTCGTTGGTCGAGGCGTGGCCGGGGTTCGAGCGGCTCGGGGCCGGGAACGTGAAACGGGTGCTCGCCGTCGCCGGCGGCGCCTGGCCGTTCGCGGCGGCGTTCGCGCTGGAGGCGCTGCGGCGGCGGAGGATCGGGGCGCCGAAGGTCTCCGCGATCGTCCTCGCCGCCGCGCTCGTGCTGCTGCCGTGGGGGTTCGCGTCCCTCGACGATCCGATGGCGCGCGACTTCGCGGTCGACCTCGGCGGGCAGGTCGTCCGGCAGGGCGTCTTCCTGGCGCTCGCCGCCGTCGCGCTCGCCGCGGCGCGGCGCGGGGGACGGCTCGCGTGGCTCCCCGCGGTCGTGCTCCTGCTCGACCTCGCCCTCCTCGCGCGGGCGTTCAACCCGTTCCCGCCGGAGCGGCCGCCGTACCCGCGGACCGAGGCGATCGCGCTCCTGGAGGAGCGGCCGGGCCGGTTCGTGCCGTTCTCGGAGCTGCCGCGGCTCGTGCCGGCGCCGGCGGGGGCGGTGTTCGGGCTCCGGTGCGCGATCGGCATGCTCCCGATGGTGCCGCGCCGGACCGCGGAGCTGCTCGAATGTGTCGAGGGGCCGCTGTTCGACCGGCGCGACCCGCGCGTGGCCGAGGGGATCACGCGGATCGAGAGCCTCTCGCACCCGATCCTCGACCTGCTCGGCGTCCGGACGGTCCTGATCGACGACCCGTCGCTCGTCGAGCGGTCCGGGCTCCCCGTGGCGTTCGCGCTCCCGGAGGAGGGGCTCGGGGGGCTCGACCGTCCGGGGGCGCTGCCGCGCGCCTTCCTGCTCGGCGGGGCGGAGGTGGTTCCGGACGCGGCGGAGCGGCTCGCGCGGCTCGGAGACCGGACGTTCGACCCGCGCGCGGCGGCGCTGCTCGACTCGCCGCCGTCCGTCCCGCTCCCGAGCCGCGGCCCGTTCGCGACGCCGGTCAAGGCCGAGCACGCGGTCTCCCGGCACGAGCTCGTGTTCGACGCGCCGCACGCCGGGGTGGCGGTCCTCTCCGAGTCGTGGGACCCGGGCTGGTCGGCGACGGTCGACGGCGGGGCGGCGGAGGTGCTGGTGGTCGATCACGCGCTCTGCGGGGTGGCGCTCCCGGCGGGGCGGCACGTCGTGGAGTTCTCGTACCGGTCGCCGGGCGCGGCGGCGGCGCGGTGGGCCGCGATCGCCGCGCTCCTGGCGCTGCTCCTCCTCGCCGCGCCGGTTGCGGCGTCGCGCCCCGGCCTGCTACGGTCGCGCGGTGAACCCGAGCCTTCCTGACGTCGTCCCTCCGCCGCTCGCGCCGGCGGCCTCGCTCGGCCCGTTCGCGGGCGCGGCCGTCGACGTCGTGCTGCCGGTCTGGTCCGACTCCGACCATCTCCGGCGGACGCTCTGGTCGATCCGGCGGACCGCGGACCTCCCGTACTCGTTGATCGTCTCGTGCGCGCGACGGTCGGTGGCGGAGAACCGGAACGCGGGGCTCGACCGCGGGCGGCACGACGTGACGTTCTTCCTCGACGACGACGTGCTCCTGCCGCCGCACTGGATGTCGCGCCTCCTCTCCGTCCTCGCGCGGCGCGACGACCTCGGCGCAGTCGGTCCGCACCTCACGTTCCCGAACGGCGCGCCGCAGACGCGGCGGCCCGACCTCGCGCCCGGCGAGCTGTGGGAGGTGACGATCCCCGGCACCGTGTTCGTGTACTCGCGCCGGCGGGTCGGCGACCCGCGCTTCGACGAGGCGTACCTCGGCTCGCAGTGGGAGGACACCGACTGGATGTGGCAGCTCCGCGATCGGGGGTTCTCGACCGCGCTGACCGGCGACGTCCACGTCCTCCACGAGCACGCCGCGAAGGTGAACCGCTGGCTCGAGGAGAACATGCGCACGTTCCACGAGAAGTGGGGGCGTCTCCCGGCCGAGGACGACATCGTCGCGATCACCCGCGAGGCGTTCGACGCGTGGACGCCGGAGCCGCTGCCGTGACGCCGAGCCGACGCGGGTTCCTGAAGGGCGTGGCGGCGGGGGCGGCGGCGGCCTGGGCCGGGTGTCGCCGCGACGCGGCGCCGCGGGAGGACGGCCCGCCGAACGTCCTCCTCGTCGTGGCCGACGACCTGGGGATCGACGCGCTGTCGCTCTACGGCGAGGCGGGGATCGAGACCCCGCGGCTCGCCCGCCTCGCCGCCGAGGGGATGCGGTTCGAGACGGCCTGGTCGACGCCGCTCTGCACCCCGTCGCGGGTCGAGCTGCTGACCGGCCGATATCCGTGCCGGACCGGCTGGACCGACAACATCCAGGCGCGGTTCGAGCCGGGGTTCGCCGGGAAGCGGTTCGTCGACCCGGCGTGGCCTTCGCTCGGGCGGGTGATGCGGGACGCGGGGTACCGGACGGCGGTCGCCGGGAAGTGGCAGCTCTGCCGGTTCGACGAGCGCCCCGACCATCCGGCCGAGCTCGGCTTCGAGGAGCACCGCCTCTGGAGCTGGATGGAGAAGGGGAGCGACGGCCGCGCGCTGGTGCAGACCGCGCGCTACTGGAACCCGTCGGTCGTCGAGGGGGGCGTGACGACGACCCGCGAGGGCGCGTACGGGCCGCACCTCTTCCGCGACTTCCTCGCCGACTTCATGCGCCGCCGGCGGCACGAGCCGTTCTTCGCCTTCTACCCGATGGCGCTCCCTCACCCGCCGTACCAGCCGCCGCCGACCCGCGCCGACGTGGGCGACCCCGCCACGCGCTCGTCCGACCCGGCGTTCTTCCCGGACATGGTCGCGGCGCTCGACGCGATCGTCGGGGAGCTGGTCGACGCGGTCGACGCGCTCGGCCTCGGCGCGCGGACGCTCGTCCTGTTCACGAGCGACAACGGGACCCCGGGGGAGATCCCGGTCCGCCGCCACGGCGTGCCGGGGGTCGGCGGGAAGGGGACGCTCTCCGAGGCCGGCGTGCGCGTCCCGTTGATCGCGCGGTGGACCGGCGTCGTCGCGCCGGGGACGGTGACGCCCGCGCTCGTCGACCTCTCCGACGTCCTCCCGACGCTCGCCGAGCTCTCCGGTTCGGCCGACGTCCCGGAGACCGACGGGGTCAGCTTCCTGCCGGTCCTCGTCGGGAAGGAGGGGGCGCGGCGGACGATCTTCTCCCAGCTCGGCGACGCGCGCGCGATCCGCGGACGGCGGTGGAAGCTCGACTCGGACGGGCGGCTGTTCGACCTCGTGAACGACCCGCTCGAGCGGTTCGACCTCGGCGCGGACCCGGCGAGGAAGGGGTTGGTCGACGGCCTCGGCGAGGTGCTCGACGCGGTCTGCCGGTGACGGCGTCGCGGCGCCGTCGCGTCAGGCGACGTCCGGGCCGATCAGCTCCTCGCGGCGGAGCTCCAGCGCGTCGATCCGGTCGAGCGCGGACTCGCGCAGCCGCTCGAGGTCGCGCAGGGAGCGGTTGACCCGGCGGACCATCCGCTCGGAGTCGTGGAGGCCGCGGTCGATCCGCCGCTGGACGAGCCAGTCGGCGACCAGCCCGTCGAGGAAGTGGTCGACGAACTCGAGGCCGCCGGGGATCTCGAGGCTTCGATTCGCGGCGCGGCCGACGTCGCCGAGCTTCCGCCCGAACGCCCGGAGGTGGCGCTGCGCCCGGCGCGCGAGGTCCCGCGACTCGTCGAGCGCGCCGTATTTCGCGGCGGTCACCACGAACCCGCCGCCGGCGAGGTCGGCGAGCCCCCAGGTACGGGCCTTGGCGACCCGATCGGAGACGCGCCGCAGCGCCTTCCGGGCGCGTCGCCCGGACCGCATCGCGCCCTCGATCTCCTCGACCTCCGACTCCAGCTCGGAGAGACGGTCGACGAGCGCGCGGAGCTCCTTCCCCACCTCGTCGTCCCCCTCGGCGATCACGCGCTCCCGCTCGGCGCGCGCCGCCGCGTAGCGGGCGTCGACGTCGCCGAGGGCCTCGATCCGGACGTCGAGCTCCTCGCGCTCGCGGCGGAGCTCGTCGAGCTCGGCGACGCACTCCTCGTGCGCGAGCCGCGCGCGGACGAACTCCTCCCGCTCCTTCTCGAGCCGCTCGCTCCGGCGACCGGTGAGCGACGCGAGGAGGGACGTGAGCGACAGCCCCTCCAGGTCCTCGACGTCCTCCCGCTCCTCCGCGAGGGTCTTCGCGAGCCGCTCGGCCTCGCGTTCCCGCGCGGCCCGTCGCGTCTCGACCTCGTCCCGCGCGGACGCGAGACGGTCGCGCTCGCGGCGGGCGGCCGCCGCTTCCGCGAGCGCGCCGTCGAGGCGCAGCGCGGCCGGCCGGACACCGCGGCGCTGTCCTCCGAACCCGAACGCGCTCGGCGCGAACGGGCCGACCAGGTCGACGTCGAGGTCGGGTCGGATCGCGTCCTCGAGGCCGACGGCCCAGAGGCACGCGTTGACGTAGAGGCGGCGCGTCCCTTCGCGCAGGAGCGCGCGCGAGGTCCCGGTCGTCGTGGTGAAGACGCGCGCCGCGGCGCCGCTCGGGGAGGTCCACTCGCGGACCCACGCGACCGGCATCATCGGGTCGTTCTTGTCGGTCACGCGTCCCTCGTCGTCGACGCGAGGCGCGAGCGGCGGGTCGTCCGGCGCCATCCCGTCGACGACCTCGCCGAGGAGGAGCGGCTCGATCCCGTCCGGGAGCGGCAGGCGGACCGCGTAGACGTCGGTCGGGTCCCAGACGTCGCCGTCCTCGATCCCGCGGAGGATCGGGTGCTCCGCGCGCTCGGCCACGACGATCCCCCGCGTCGACTGCGAACCGTGCGCTCCGTGGTGGGCGATCCAGGTCTCGCCGAGGACGTGCCGGCCGAACCCGCCGTCCCACTCCTCGCTCCGCCAGGAGTACCGCGCGTACGTCGCGGACCCCTTCACGTCGAACGCGTGGGTCGCGGTCCGGAACCCGACGATCGGCCGCCCCGACTCGACGTACCGGACGAGCGGCGCCATCTGCTCGTCGGGGAGATCGCGGAAGCGGGTGAAGATCACCATCAGGTCGGCGTCGTCGAGCGCCTCGAGCCCCGGGAGGTTCCCGCGCGCCTCCGGATCGATCGCGCCGCCCTCGTCGATCGAGAAGAGGACGGTGCACCGGAAGCCGTGGCGGACCGCGAGGATCCGCGCGAGCTGCGGCATCGCCTCCTCGGAGCGGTACTCCTCGTCGCCGGTGACGAAGACGAGGTGCTTGCCGCGACCGGGGCCGTCCGCTCCCTCGTACGTCACGCCGGGCGCGTCGTCCGACGCGAAGAGGGGGGTCGAGAGGGCGAGACCGAGGAGGGGCTGGAGCGCGCGCATGCGTCCGATCGTAGCAGGGTCGCGGCGACGGGCCGTCCGGCCGACGCTATCCTGCCCCGGATGAACGAGCGGCTCCAGCGGTCGGCGGCGTGGTTCCTGGTGACGTGGGAGTGGGTCTTCCTGTTCGCGGGGATCCTCGCCCTGCGCGTCGAGGTGGCGGACGCGGTCGTCGGCGACGCGCGGCAGGTCCCGCTGGTGCTCGGCCTCGCGAGCGGGATCCTCGCGATGCTCGTGATGGGGGTCGCGCTGAAACTCGGGGGGAAGTCGGTGCGGCTGCTGTCGCTGGTCGGGATCGCGCCGTTCGCGTGGATCGCGGTGGAGTTCTGGCGGCGGGCGGAGGAGACGTTCGGGTGAGGGGAAGGAAGGAGAGGAAGGAAGGAGAGGAACGAGAGGAAGGAAAGGAGGGAGAGGCGCGGAGGGAGGGCGTGACCGCCCTCGGGTGGGGACTACGATGGGCGCCATGATCGACGCGCGGTTTCTGGGGGCGGGGTGTCTGGTGGTCGGGTCGTTCTCCTCCGGCGTGGCCGAGGAGTGGGAGTGGCGGTCGTTGCCGCTCGACGGGGGGGCGCTCGAGTACGTCGTCGCGGGTGCGCTCGAGGCGGACGGGGAGGCGCCGGTCGTGCTCGGGTTGCCGCCGGGGGCGCAGGATCGGGGGATGGTCGAGTGGTGTCTCCGGAACTACTGGGCGTCCGAGGCGGCCGCCCGGGGGTTCGTCGTCGTCGCGCCGGCCGCGCGGCCGGGACGCCCGTTCGCGGGGGAGGGGTGGGTCGACCTCCTGCCGCTCCTCGACGAGATCGAACGGACGGTCGCGATCGAGGGGGGACGGCCGCACCTGGTCGGCGTGTCGAACGGCGGGCTCGGCGCGTTCCGGCTCGCGATCGAACGGCCGGACCGGGTGGCGTCGCTCTGCGGGACGCCGGGGATGCCGGCGCGCCCGGAGGAGGTGGCGCGGCTCGATCGGTTGGCGCTCCTGCCGGTGGCGATGTTCGTCGGCGGCGAGGACGCGGCGTGGCGGCGCGGGGCGGAGGAGACCCGAGGCCGGCTCGCGGCCCTCGGGGCGACGCCGCGCCTCGTGGTCCTCGAGGGGGAGGGGCACGTCCCGCCGAGCCTCGCCGGCGGGGAGGAGCTGTTCGCGTGGCTCGAGACGGCGCGCGAGCGGGTCCGCGCGGAGGCGGCGGCGAAGGCGGCGGTCGCGGCGGTGCTCGACGACTTCCACGCGGCGGCGGCGGCGGCGGACGGCGCGCGGTATTTCTCGCACTTCGCGCCGGACGGCGTCTTCCTCGGGACCGACGCCGCCGAGCGCTGGTCGGTCCCCGAGTTCCGCGCCTACGCCGCGCCGTACTTCGACGCCGGCCGCGGCTGGACGTACGTCGCGACCGAACGCCACGTCGGCCTCTCCGCCGACGGCGGGACGGCGTGGTTCGACGAGCGGCTCCACAACGAGAAGTACGGCGAGGTCCGCGGCAGCGGCGCCCTCCGGCGGATCGGCGAGACCTGGAGGATCGCGCAGTACAACCTCGCGTTCCCCGTCCCGAACGACCTCGCCCCGGACCTCGTCGAGCGGATCCGCGCCGCGGACGGGGAGGACGGGGAGTGAGCGCGCGACCTCAGTCCGCGTCCCCGCCCGTCCAGTGCGCGCCGGGGACGTAGTCGGCGAAGTACCAGACGCTCCCCTCGCAGTCCTCGACCATGTAGCCGCGCGCGCCGTACTCCTCGTCCCGCAACGGGCGGACGACCTTCGCCCCCGCCGCCGCCGCCCTCGCGTGGTGGGCGTCCGGGTCCTCGACGAAGACCGCGAGACCGAACGAGCGGCCGTCGAAGCGGCCCGGGCCGAAGCGCTGCTCGTCGGGGCGGGGTGAGCTGACCATGATCACGCCGGGGCCGAGCGAGAGTTCGGAGTGGAGGACGCCGCCGTCCGCGTTCGGCACGACGAGGCGCTCCTCGAACCCGAAGACGCGGCAGAGCCACTCGATCGCGGCCGGCGCGTCGTCGTACGTCAGCGAGGGGTAGAGGTTCGACGGGACCCTCGATCCGGACATGGTCGTCTCCTCCGCGCGGCGCCCACGCCGTCGCGAGGCCACTGTACATCCTCGCGCGCGAGCGACGGTCTCCGCCGTCATCGGTCGGCTCCGCTCTACCGTCCCGGACGATCCTGCGGCCGCGGCTCGCCGAGGAGCGCGCGGAGCGTCGCCGCGGTCGTCTCGAGCGCGGGCCGGTCCGCGTCCTCGGGGGGCGGCTCGACCCCCAGGAACGGCGCCGCCTCGGCGAGCAGCGGCGCGACGCCGTCCGTCTTCCCGCGGTCGAGCCGGAGCTCCGCCTGGATCGTCAGGGCCTGCGCCACCGCGTGCCGGTTCCGCTCGTCTTCCGGGTCGGCGAGGACGGCGCGCCGCCCGGCCCGGATCGAGGGGACGAGGTACGCGTCGCAGAGCGCGGCGTCCCCGCGGCCGTCGGCCCGGAGCGCCTCGCGGAGCTCCGAGTCGGAGATCCAACGCGCCCAGTACGCCTCCTGGTCCGGCGCGGCGTCGACGAGCCGCGCCAGGAGGTCGAGCGCGTCGACCGGGCTGGCGCGGCCGACGCGCCACTCGAGCGACCCGTCGAGGAGGTCGAGCGCCTCGCGGTCGAGCCCGTCGCGCGGCCCGACGACCCCCGGGTGCGTGGCGACCGCGGCGACGAGACAGCGCGCCGCCGCCGGTTGGTCCTGCGCCAGCAGGTCGGCGAACCCGCGCCCGAGCCGCGCCTTCGCGATCTCGAACCGGCAGCTCTCCGCGTAGTCCGGCGCCAGCGTCCGCGCGCGGTCGAACGCCTCGACGGCGCGCTGGTACGCGACCGCCGCGTCGTCCGGCCGGTGCTGCCGCCGGAGCGACTCGGCGTGGAGCGCGTGCCCGTACCCCGCGTACCACGCCGCGAATCCGGAGCCCGGGTGCGCGGCGGCGTTCTCCGCCGCCGCGTCGGCGATCCGATCGGGGCGCCCGACGAACCAGAGGGCCCGGTTCACCTCGTTCCGGAGCGCCACCTCCTCCGGGAAGTCGTCGGTCGCGCGGAGCGCCAGCGCCGTCTGCACCCGCACCCTCCCCAGCAGGCCGAGGAACGAGGTCAGGCTGAGGCGATCGGTCGCGTGGCCGGCCGCCGACCCGCAGACGGTCGCGTACGCGCCGACCGCGCGCCGCATCGCGCGGAGCTCCGCGATCGGGTCGCCGCCGGAACGCTCCGCGACGAGGCGGGCGCCGGCGTCGCCGAGCCAGCGGAGGGCGTCGAGACGGAGCGGGGACCCGGTCAGCGGCGCGTCGTCGTCGATCCGCTCGAGCGCGGCCAGCGCGAACCGTTCCTGGTCGCCGTGCTTCGACAGGGAGTAGGCGGCGCGCGCGCGTCCGAGGACGACCCGGACGTCGGTCGAGCCCGCGTCGCTCGCCCGGGCGAGCGCGTGTTCGGCGTCCTTGAGGTAGAGGTCGACGTCGTCGCCGCCGGACTCCAGCCGGAGCTGGGCCACCCGGAGCGACGCCAGCCCGAGCTTCGCCTGCAGCGCCGCGTCGTCCCGGTCCTCGCCCGCGTCGTCCGCCAGCGCGTCGAGCGCGGCGTCGAGGTCGTCGCGCGCCTCGTCCTCGGTCCGTTCGTCCGGGCCGGGGACGTCGACCGGCGTCGCGAACGGCCCGCCCGCGGCGGAGAGCGGGCCGAGGTCGAGCGGTCCGCCGAGACGCGCCAGCTCGGCGAGGACCGCGTCCGCCGTCCGCTCTCCGAGCGCGAGGGCGAGGGCGCGCTCGGGCATCCGCCGGTCGTCGTCCCCGACCGTGAACGCGGCGTGCGCGAGGAGCCGGGTGACCGTGCCGGCGTGGGACGCGCCGACCTTCGCCAGCGGGAGGAGGAGGACCGCGCGTGCGCCGAGCCGGGAGTCGCGCGGCGTCGCGGCGTCGCCGTTCAGCAGCTCGACCAGGGCGGCCCGCAGCGCGTCCGCCAGCCCGAGGCTCGTCGCGACGTCGGCGAGCGCGAGCGCGAACTCCGGCGCCCCCTCCCCGAGCTCGGGGGCCCGCGCCGCCAGGAGGCGGAGCGGCTCGATCGAGCCCTCGTTCCCCTCGGCGCGGATCGCCTCGAGCAGGGCGGGGAGGCGGGACGGCGGGGCGGTCTCGACCGTCGCCTCGAACCGGAGGCGCCCCGCGTGCGAACGCGCGCCGGGGCCGTCGTCGAGGTCCGCCACGGTCGACGGCGGCGGCGCGCCCTTCGCCGCCTCGGCGAGCCGTCGGTCCATCGCCGAGAGGTCGAACAGGAGGCGGAGGTCGAACTCCTTCACGTCTCCGTCCGCGTCGGCGCCCGGGCGGACGACCGCGTGGCGGGGGGCGATCCGGTCGCCGCCGAGGAAGCGCTCGTACACGACCGGTTCGAGGGCGATGTGCTCGCCGCACGTGACGACGCCGAGCCGGGGGCACGGGATCCGTCGTCCCCGGTCGTCGTGGTCGCGAGGCGCGTGCCGGAAGAAGCTCGACATCAGGCAGACGAACCGCCGCGTCTCGTCGACGAGCGCGGGGTCCCGGTAGTTCTCGTGGACGATGCGCTCGCACGCCGACTCGCCGTCCATGTTGACGGCGAGGAAGAGCGGGCGACCCTCCGCGCGCGCGAGCGCGAGGGCGTCCTCGAGCGAACGTTGCCAGGCGATCCGCGGGCCGGCGTCGGCGAGCGGCGCCGCCGTGACGGCGGCGAGGAGGAGGGTGACGAGCATGGTTCGTTCCGGTCGCGGGGCAGACGGAGGATATCGAATCCCGACCTGTAGACTGGCCCGTCCCGGCAGTCACGGCGAGCGGAGAGACGGCGGCCCATGAGGATCCTGGCGATCGCGGCGGAGGCGGCTCCCTACGTGAAGGTGGGCGGCCTGGCGGACGTGGCGGGGATGCTCCCCCGGCAGCTGGCCCGGATGGGCGCCCGCGTCGACCTCCTCCTGCCGGGGTACCGCAGCGTCCTCCTGCAGGGGCATCCGTTCGAGCCGGCCGGCGAGGTCGAGTTCCCGTACCACGGCCGCACCGCGCGGGTCCGCCTGTTGCGGATGCACCTCGAGGACGGGCTGACCGTGACCCTCGTCGACGAGCCCGCCGCGTTCGGCCGCGAAGGGGTGTACGACGACCCGGTCACCAAGGAGGGGTACCGCGACAACCCCGAACGGTTCGCGTTCTTCTCCCGCGCGGCGGCGGAGGTGGCGGTCCGCGAGCTGCCGGACGTGGTGCACGTCCACGACAGCCACGGCGCGCTCGTGCCGGGGATGCTGCGGGTCGTGGTGCCCCACCGTCTCCTCCGGGCGCCGGTGACGGTCCTGACGATCCACAACCTCGCGCACCAGATGCAGTGCCCCCCCGAGGTGCTGTTCGCGGTCGGCTTCCCGCGCGAGCTCTTCTTCCCGCTCGGCCCGCTCGAGTTCCACGGGCACGGCAACTTCCTGAAGGCCGGGATCTGGTTCTCCGACGCGATCACGACCGTCTCCGAGCGGTACGCCCACGAGATCCAGGACGGCGAGCTCGGCTGCGGGCTCGACGGGCTGCTCCGGACGCGGCGCGGCGACCTGCTCGGGATCCTGAACGGGATCGACACGTCGGTCTGGGACCCGGCGCGCGATCCGCTCCTGCCGGCGAACTACGACGTGAACGACCTGAGCGGAAAGCGGGTCTGCCGCGAGGAGCTGCTCCGCGCGGCGCACCTCCACGCTCCGGACCAGGTCCCGGTCATCGGGATGGTCGGCCGGCTCGCGGACCAGAAGGGGCTCGACGTCTTCGCGGCGGCGGCCGGCCGGCTGGCCGAGCTCCCGGTCCGGTTCACGATCCTCGGCTCGGGGCAGGAGAAGTATCACCGCCTGATGAACGACCTCGCGCGGTGGAGGCCGGACAAGTTCTCGGTCTACCTCGGGTTCCACGACGAGCTCGCCCACCGGATCGAGGCGGGGGCGGACTTCTTCCTCATGCCGTCGCGGTTCGAGCCGTGCGGGCTGAACCAGATGTACTCGATGCGGTACGGGACGCTCCCGATCGTCCGGCGGACGGGCGGGCTCGCGGACACCGTGCGCGACGTCGAGGAGGCGCCGGCGGACGGGACGGGGCTCGCGTTCGCCGCCCCCGACGCCGACGCGCTGATCGGGAAGGTCCACTCGGCGATCCGCCTGCATCGGAACGAGCCGCTCCGGCGCGAGGTGCAGCGTCGGGCGATGACGCAGGACTTCTCGGGCGAGCGGCAGGCGCGGCGCTACCTCGAGCTGTTCGAGCACCTGCTTCGCCGTCGGGGCTCCTGACAGGGCGGGCGATGGCCGAGCGGAACGACGCGTCGCTGTCGAAGAGTCACCGTGCGCGCGCCCGGTTCTTCCGGGAGTACTACGCGCCGCTCGGCGCGAACTCGATCCACGGGCTGGCGGCGATCGACACGTCGTCGTGTCTCGTGCTGTACGCGAACACGCGGTTCCTCGCCGCGCACGACATCTCGCCGACGACGAAGCTCCCGTTCCCGTGCCACGAGCTCCACGGCCTCCCCGCGCCGTGCCCGGGGAGCGGCGACGGCTGTCCGGCGGCCGAGGCGTGCCGCTCCCACCTCGAGGTCCGGCGGTCCGACACGGTGCGCGGCGGCGACGGGCGGCCGGAGCGCACGACCGAGGTCGTGGCGTACCCGCTCTCCGTGCGCTCGGAGTACGGGAGCACGCGCGAGGCGGTCGTCGTCGAGAAGGAGCGGGACGCGCTCGCCGGGCGGCTCGACGGCGACCAGGAGCGGGAGCACCTGGCGACGATCGCGCGCCACTCCGCCGACGCGATCATCGGGCTCGACGGCGACGGCCGGATCCTCTCCTGGAACGTCGGGGCGGAGGAGATCTTCGGCTACACGCCGGAGGAGGTCGAGGGGCGGGAGTTCCGCTTCCTCGTCCCGGCGGACGAGAAGTCGCAGCAGGCGTTCGACGCGGGGACGCGCGAGTTCGAGCGGCGGGGGATCCTGAAGAACACGCAGTCGCGGCTGGTCGCGAAGGACGGGCGGACGGTCGTGGTGAGTTCCACGTTCTCGCTCGTGCGCGACCCGACCGGCGGCGCCATCGGGGTCTCGGTGATCTGCCGGGACGTCACGATGGAGGTGCTGCTGAAGGAGCTGATCGACCATCAGATCCGGGCGATGACGGTCACGCACGAGATCGGCGAGGTGCTCCACTCCTCCCGCTCGGTCGAGGAGATCCTCCAGCTGATCCTCGTCGGCGTGACCGCGGGGCAGGGGCTCGGGTTCAACCGCGCGTTCCTGGTCCTGTCGGAGGCGGTCGACGGGGAGGACCGGCTGCGCGGGAAGATGGCGATCGGTCCGTCGAACCCGGAGGAGGCGGGACGGATCTGGAGCCGGCTCTCGAACGAGCGGCTCTCGCTGACCGAGCTGTACCAGGCGTACCTCGCCGAGGGGGCGACGCACGACGTGCGCGTGAACGCGATCGTCACCCGCATCGACGTCCCGCTCTCCGACGAGGAGAACGTGCTGGTCCGGTCGCTGAAGGACCGCGCCGCGCTGAACGTGCTCCGGGGGCGGGTCATCGGCGAGGACAGCGAGGTCGACGAGAAGCTGATCGAGGCGATCGAGTGCGACAGCTTCGCCGTCGTGCCGCTGAACACGCGCGAGCGCGCCATCGGAGTCCTCGTCGTCGACAACCGGATCACCGGCATCGGGATCGGCGACGCCGACCTGCAGATGTTGAAGGTGTTCGCGAACCACGCCGGGGTCGCGCTCGAGAACTCCCAGCTCCGCGAGAGCCTCGAGCACCGCCTCGACGAGCTCGCCCTCCTGAACCGCAAGATGAAGGAGAGTCAGGAGCGGCTGATGCACGCCGAGCGGCTGTCGGTGATCGGCGAGATGGCGGCGCGGATCGTGCACGAGGTCCGGAACCCGCTGGTGTCGATCGGCGGGTTCGCGCGGATGCTGCGGCGCGGGTTCGAGAGCGACGACCCGCGGACCGACTACCTGCGGATCATCGCCGACGAGGTCGCCCGGCTCGAGCGGATCATCCAGCAGCTCCTCGACTACTCGCGCCCGCAGAACCGCGTCGACGTGCGGGAGGTGAACGCGGTCGAGCTGATCCGAGAGGTGGTCGAGATGGCGACCATCGAGGCGGCCGAGCACGGCGTGAAGGTGCGGCAGTCGCACGACGACTCGATCGGCCGGGTGCGGATCGACCCGGACAAGACGCGGCAGGTCCTCCTGAACATCGTTCGGAACGCCCTCGACGCGATGGTCGCCGAGGGGGAGCTGTCGGTCGAGACGAAGCGCCTCGACGGGGACCGGTTCCGGGTCACCATCGCGGACACCGGACCGGGCATCCCGCCGGAGCGCCGCGAGGAGGTGTTCGAGCCGGGATTCACGACCCGGCAGGACGGCACCGGGTTCGGGCTCGCGATCGCCAAGCGGCTCATCGAGCTCCAGGGCGGGCAGATCGGCCTGCGGGATTCCGTGCCCGTCGGTTGCACGTTCGATATCGTGATGCCGTGCCGGGTCGATCCGACCGACCCGGAGAGCCGGGACGGAGACCAGCCATGACCGCCGAACCGGGAGCCTCCAAGCCGAGGATCCTGATCGCCGACGACGAGCCGAACATTCGACTCCTGTACCAGGCCGAGCTCGAGGCGCAGGGGTACGAGGTGATCCTCGCCAAGGACGGGAAGGAGGCGCTCGACAAGGTCGAGTCCGAGCGGCCGGACCTGGTCGTGCTCGACATCCGGATGCCCGGGATCGACGGCGTGGAGGCGCTCGGCCGGATCATCGACGCGCACCGCACGATGCCGGTGATCCTGAACAGCGCGTACTCCGCCTACGAGGAGAACTTCATGACGTGGTCCGCGGACGCGTACGTCGTCAAGTCGGGGGACACGTCGGCCCTGATCGCGAAGATCGGGGAGGTCCTCGAGCGTCGCGCCGGCGAGCGCGGCGGCGAAGCGGGCGGGGACGCCTGAGGATGCGAGGGCTGACCAGCGACGTCCTCGTCTTCCTGCTCGCCGGCGGCCAGGGCGAGCGCCTCTTCCCGCTCACGCGGAACCGGGCGAAGCCGGCGGTCCCGTTCGCCGCGAACTACCGCATCATCGACTTCACGCTCACGAACTGCATCCACTCCGGGCTGAAGCGGGTCTACGTCTTCACCCAGTACCGGTCGCTCTCCCTCGAGCGCCACGTCAAGCGCGGGTACTCGTTCCTGCCGCGCGACCTCGACGAGTTCATCGACACGGTCCCGCCGCAGTTCCGGTCGTCGTCGCGTTGGTACTCGGGGACCGCCGACGCGGTCTACCAGAACGTCTACCTGCTCGAGCGCGGCCGCCCGGAGTGGACGCTGATCCTCTCCGGCGACCACGTCTACCGGTTCGACTACCGCGACATGCTGCGGGGACACCGCGAGACGAACGCGGCGATGACGATCGGCGTCATCGAGGTCCCGATCGAGGAGGCGACGCGGATGGGTGTGCTCGAGGTCGACCGCGACTTCCGCGTGGTCGGTTTCGAGGAGAAGCCGGCGAACCCGAAGCCGATCCCGGGGCGCCCGGACGTCGCGCTCGGGAGCATGGGGATCTACCTGTTCGAGACCGACACGCTGGTCCGGCAGGTGTCGCTCGACGCGAAGACCGAGTCGTCGCACGACTTCGGCAAGGACATCGTGCCGCGGATGGTGGAGTCGGGGCTCGAGGTGTTCGCGTTCCCGTTCCAGGACGGGCAGGGGCGTCCGGGCTACTGGCGCGACGTCGGGACGATCGACGCGTACTTCGACGCGCACCTCGACGTGCTCGGCGAGGATCCGAGCTTCGACCTCCGCGCGCCGGAGTGGCCGACGTTCACCTGGCAGCCGCGGCTCCCGGCGGCGGCGATCCGCTCGGCCGGCGGGAAGGCGCCCGAGGTCGTCGACTCGCTCCTCACCAACGGCTGCGTGGTCGCCGGCGCGACGGTCCGCAACAGCATCCTCGGGCCGGAGACTCGGATCGGGCCCGGCGCCGTGGTCGAGGACTCGATCATCCTCGGGCGGGTCGACGTCGGCGCCGGCGCGAGCCTCCGCCGCGCGGTCGTCGACCTCGACAACGTCGTCCCGGAGGGGAAGGCGATCGGCGCGGACCCCGAGGTCGACACGCGCGAGTTCGTCCGCTCCCCGAACGGGATCACCGTCGTCGCGCAACGGACGAGCATGGAGTGACGCGTTGGCCCGCGGCGGCGAACGGGACGGCGATCGGGAAGGGTGGGGGATCTGGGGCGGCGTCGTCGTCCTGAGCCTGATCGGGTTCGGGATCGCGTGGCAGTTCGTCGAACCGGCGCCGCCGGACCGGATCGTCCTCGCCACCGGAGAGCGGGACGGGGCGTACCACGCGTACGGCGAGCGGATCGCCGCCCACCTCGCGGGCGAGGGGGTCGAGGTCGAGCTCCGCGCGACGAACGGGTCGGTCGAGAACGTCGGACTCCTCGCCGATCGCGCGGTCGACGTCGCCTTCGCGCAGGGGGGGACCGTCGGCGACCCGCCGCCCGAGGCGCTGATCGGACTCGCGAGCCTCTACTTCGAGCCGGTCTGGCTGTTCGCCCGCGACGGCGTCGAGGTCGAGGACCTCCGAGACCTCGCGGGCCGGAGGGTCGTCGCCGGCCCGGAGGGGAGCGGGACCCGGGCCGTCGCCGAGCTGCTGCTCGGGGCGAACGGCCTCGGCGCGGGCGACTGGACCGAGACGACCGACGTCGACGACGCCGACGCGGTCTTCGTGGTCGGCGGGGCGACCTCTTCGCGCGTCGACGAGCTGGTCCGCCGCGACGGGCGGGGCTGGACGCTGGTCGACCTGCGTCGGCACGCGGCGTACGAGGCGCGGTTCCGCGCGCTCCGGACCGTCGTGCTGACCGAGGGGATGTTCGACCTCTCGAAGAACCTCCCCGACCGCCCGGTGCGGCTCCTCGCGCCGACCGCGCAGCTGCTCGCCCACGACGGACTGCATCACGCGATCGTGCCGCTGCTGGTCGAGGCGTGCGAGGGGGTGTTCGGCGCCGGCGGGCTGTTCGAGGAGGCGGCCGAGTTCCCGAGCGGCGCCGGTCTCGACGTGGCGATCGCCCCCGAGGCGAAGCAGTACTTCAAGAACGGGCGGTCGTTCCTGTTCCGCGTCCTGCCGTTCTGGCTGGCCGCCCTCCTCGACCGGCTGAAGGTCCTCCTCCTCCCGCTGCTGACGCTCCTCTTCCCGCTCGTGAAGGTCGCGCCGCCGCTCTACCGGTGGCGGATCCGTTCGAAGATCTACCGCTGGTACGCCGTGCTGCGCGACGTCGAGATGCGGGGGCTCGCCGACGACGCCGAGGACGAGCGGTTGCGCCACACCCTCGCCGAAGTCGAGCAGGAGATCCGCGACGTGCGCGTCCCGCCGTCGTACATGGAGGAGCTCTACAACCTCCGCATGCACCTCGAGCGCGTGCGGGATCGACTCGTCCCCGGGAGGATCCCTCGATGAACGTCCGCCTCCTCGCCGTCGCCGTCGCGGCGGCGCTCCTGCCGTCGTGCGCCCACCCGGCCGGCCGCACCGCCCTGACGCCCCTCACCGTCGTCCGGGACGTCGTCGACGCGCCGCTGGTGACCCTGACGAACGTCTTCGAGGTCTGGGCGGACCGCAGCGACCCGGTGCCGAGCGCGTCGGCCGGCGTCGGCGTCGGGCGGGGCGGGATCAGCCCGTTCCTCGGGATCGGCCTCACGTTCTGGATCGCCAAGCCGCTGTCGTGGATCTTCGGCGGCGTCGACTACGTGGTGGGGCGGTCGCTCTGGCCGAACTGGCCGAACGGGATCAGCCCGTGGAAGGAAGACGGGGACGACACGTGGGGAGGGTTGTACTTCCCGAGCACGCGGGAGCTGTGGACGGACGAGACGCTCTTCCCCGGGGAGGAGCTGGGGCTGGAGGAAGTTTGAGAGGCGACTGCGCGCGGAGCGGTCGGCCGCTGCGCGCGGGGCGGTCGGCCGCTGCGCGCGGGGCGAGGAACGTGATTCGACTGTCGTCCTCGCGTTCGCCACGGCGGGG
>JAUIEL010000690.1 GCA_030428825.1 bacterium | reverse complement strand
GCAGGAAGATCGGCGAGACCGTCGACGCGGGAGAGCCGCTCGTCGAGTGTCGTTTCTCGGACCGGTCGCGGTTCGACGCGGTCGAGGGCGCGCTCCGCGCCGCGTTCGTGATCGCGGACGAGGCGCTGCCGCCGACGTCGCTCGTGCTGGACCGCGTCGCGCGGCCGTGACCCGGAGGAGAGCTTGGACGACTTCGCACTGAAGGCGCGAGGGGCGATCGGGATCGTCGTGATCCTCGCCCTCGCCTGGCTCCTCTCGTCGAACCGCGGGAAGGTCCGGCCGCGGATCGTCCTCTACGGCCTCGGCCTGCAGTTCGCGTTCGCGCTGATCGTGCTGAAGACCGATCTCGGCCGGGCGTTCTTCGACCGGGCGAACGCCGCCATCCAGAAGCTGCTCGACTTCTCGCGCGAGGGCGCGGCGTTCGTGTTCGGGCCTCTCGCGATCCCGGCCGGGGAGGAGGGGTCGCTCGGGTTCATGTTCTTCTTCCAGCCGCTCGTGACGATCATCTTCTTCGCGTCGCTGATGGCGGTCCTCTACCACCTCGGGATCATGCAGTTCGTGGTGCGCGGCGTCGCCTGGGTGATGGTCCGGACGCTCCGGACGTCGGGGGCGGAGACGCTGTCGGCGTCGGCGAACATCTTCGTCGGGCAGACCGAGGCGCCGCTGGTCGTGAAGCCGTTCATCGCGAAGATGACCCGCTCGGAGATCATGGCGATCATGACAGGAGGGTTCGCCACGGTCGCCGGCGGGGTGATGGCGACGTACGTGTCGATCGTGCGGGACGTCTTCCCGAACATCGCGGGCCACCTGATGGCGGCGAGCGTGATGGCGGCGCCGGCCGGCCTGATGATGGCGAAGATCCTCGTCCCGGAGACCGAACGGCCGGAGACCGCGGGCGGAGTGACGGTGGAGGTGGAGAAGACCGCCGCCAACACCGTCGACGCCGCCGCGGCCGGGGCGGCGGACGGGATGAAGCTGGTGCTGAACGTCGCCGCGATGCTGTTCGCGTTCGTGGCGATGGTGGCGCTCATCAACTTCGGCCTCGGCAAGGTCGGCGGGTGGGTCGGCCACGAGCAGCTCAGCCTCCAGTGGCTGCTCCAGTACGCCTTCGCGCCGCTGACCTACGCGATGGGCGTCGAGAGCGGCGACGTCCTCGCGATCAGCAAGCTGCTCGGCGAGAAGCTGGTCCTGACCGAGTTCGTCGCGTACATGAACCTCGGCGAGCAGGGGGGCGAGCTGTCGGAGCGTTCGGTCACGATCGCGTCGTACGCGCTCTGCGGGTTCGCCAACTTCGCGAGCATCGCCATCCAGATCGGCGGCATCAGCGCCATGGCCCCCGAGCGCCGCTCGGTCCTGGCCGAGCTCGGCGTGAAGGCGATGTTCGCCGGGTTCCTCACGACCTGCCTCACTGCTACGGTGGCGGGTCTCCTCGTCTGAACCGGACGCGCGCGTCCCGGAGATCGCATGAACTACGTCTTCGAAGAGGCCCTCGAGGCGGCGGCGGCGGTGAAGAGCGTCGCCGGCAAGCCGACCGTCGGGATCATCCTCGGCTCGGGTCTCGGCGTCTTCGCCCGCCAGATCAAGGCGCCGACCGTCGTCCCGTACACCCGGATCCCGAACTTCCCGCCGGCGCGGGTCGAGGGGCACGCGGGGCACCTGATCTTCGCCGACATCGGCGGGGTCCGCGTCGCCGTGCTCTCCGGCCGCGTCCACTACTACGAGGGGTACGGCCTCGACACGGTCACCCTCGGCACGCGCACGCTGGCGCTCCTCGGCGTCCGGGCGCTGATCGTCACGAACGCGTCGGGCGGCATCCGCGACGACCTCGCGCCCGGCGACCTGATGGTGATCGAGGACCACATCAACCTGATGGGCGCGAACGCGCTGATGGGGCACTGGGACCCGCGGCTCGGCGCGCGGTACCCGGACATGAGCGCCGCCTACGACCCGGACGTCCGGAGCGCCATCCTCTCCGCCGGGGAGGAGACGCGGGTCAAGCTGCAGGAGGGGGTCTACGCGGCGGTCAGCGGCCCGTCGTACGAGACGCCGGCCGAGATCCGGATGCTCTCGCGGATGGGCGCCGACGCGGTCGGGATGTCGACGGTCCCCGAGGTGACGGTCGCCACCCAGATGGGCGTCCGCGCGGCGGGGATCTCGTGCATCGCCAACCGCGCCGCCGGACTCTCCGAGCACAAGCTCTCCCACCAGGAGGTGATGGACGAGACCGCGAAGGCGTCGCGGCGCTTCTGCAAGCTCCTGACCGCCGCGATCCCCCTCGTCGACCGCGCGGTCGCCGGGAAGCCGCGCGCGGACGAGTCGGGGAAGCTCGACCGCATCGAGGCGAAGCGGAACGTCGGTCGCCACATGAAGGACGCGGGGAAGCAGAAGCGGAAGCGGAAGGCCCGGCGATGAACCGAGCGGAGCTCGCGAGGACGATCGATCACACGCTCCTGAAGCCGGACGCGACCCGCGCGCAGCTCGAGCGGCTGTGCGACGAGGCGAGGCGGTACGGCGTCGCGTCGGTCTGCGTGAACGGCGCCCGCGTCGTCGACGCGGCGGCGCTCCTCCAGGGGTCGGGCGTCCCGGTCGCGGCGGTCGTCGGCTTCCCGCTCGGGGCGGCGGCGACCGAGATCAAGGCGGCCGAGGCGGCGCAGGTCGTCGAGGACGGCGCGGCCGAGATCGACATGGTCCTCAACGTCGGCTGGGCGAAGGACGGCGACTGGGAGCGGGTCCGGGCCGACGTCGCGGCCGTCGTCGCGGCGGCGCCGGGGGTGCCGGTCAAGGTCATCCTCGAGACGTGCCTGCTGACCGACGACGAGAAGCGGCGGGCGTGCGAGGAGTCGGTCGCCGCCGGCGCCGCGTTCGTGAAGACCTCGACCGGGTTCGCGGGGGGCGGGGCGACGGTCGAGGACGTCCGCCTGATGCGCGCCGCGGTCGGCGACCGGGCGAAGGTGAAGGCGTCGGGCGGCATGCGCGACACCGCCGCCGCGCTGGCGATGCTCGAGGCGGGCGCGGACCGGCTCGGGATGTCGGCGACCGTCGCGGTGCTGGAGGGGTGCCCGGCGGACGGGTAGCGGGGCCGCGGCCGGGGGGCGCGGGAAACGGGATCGAACGAGACCGAGACGTCGACGGGGCGGCGCCCGGATGCCGGAGGCCGCCCCGTTCGATCCCCGATCGGTCGGGATCAGGTGCCGTCGCTACCGATCGCCTCGACGGGGCACTGCTCCTTCGCCTCGTCGCACTGCGCCTTCTCCTCGTCGTTCTCCGGCTGCTTGTAGACCATGTCGTGGTCTCCGGCCTCGCTCTCCTTGAAGTTGTTCGGGGCGAGGTCGACGCAGAGGGAGCACAGGATGCACGACTTGTCGACGTACCAGGCTCCCGCGATGTTGTCCTCCCAGCGTTCGGCGACTTCGGCCATAACTCCTGTTCCTCCGCGCCCTTGTCGGCGCTCGTGTCGTGTCCGGTTCGGGGTGTGAAGGGCGGGAATCCTAACGCGGCGACCCTCCCGGTGCCAGCGCCGGTCCGCCCGGGTAGCCCAGGTCGAGCAGCTTCGCCGTCTTGTCGAAGGCCTCACCGGCGGCATCGTCCAGAGATTCCCCGAGCAGCCGATACTCGCCGATGGCG
>JAUIEL010000018.1 GCA_030428825.1 bacterium | reverse complement strand
CCCCGAGACGCCTTCAGAACCGGAACGGGATCCGGAGCCGGTTCACCTGCGGGCGAGGCGTCGTCAGCTCGAGCGGCACGGCGGCGTTCGCGGCCATGTCGAACCGGATCTCCCAGCGCAGGAACCGGCGTCCGTTCACGAGCGTCGCGTCGGTGACCCACTCCGTCGCGGACGAGAGGTCCGGAGTCCCGGGGAGACCGGCGTCCTCGTCCGCCCCCTGGAACAGCACCGCCACCGACTGGAAGTGCGCCGGTCCGTTCGGGATGAAGTCCGCCTTCAGCAGGTCCGGCGCGTCGACCTCGATCGCGGCGGTCGCCAGCAGTTCGACGTTCCCGGCCGCGTCGGTCGGGACGAGCCCGGTCAGCGGGTCGGTCCCCGCGAACAGCGGCCCGACGCCCGGCACGCCGAACAGCGGCCCGGCGATCGGGCCGGCCGAAGTGACGACCGGCGGGCGGAAGTCGCCCGTGACCGCGCCGAGGTCGATCCAGACCGAGCGTCCGACCGAGATCGAGGAGACGACCCCCGGGGTCTTCGCGGGGTCGACCAGGGCCGGGACGCGGATCCGGCCGATGGGGCTGCAACCGAGCGAGACCCCTCGCCCGAGCAGGAGCACCGAAGGGTGGATCGACGCCGCGATCCGGCTCTCGTCGACGCGGTCGGGCGCTCCGGCGGGGACGTGGACCTGCACCAGGCCCGGCCCGCCGGTGCCGCCGTCGCCGACCTGGAGGGCGCCGACGTCGGCGCCGGGGGTGCCGATGATCGAGTTGTTCGAGAGGCTGATCGCGTTGGCGTAGCAGCCGCCGGAGACGTCGATGACCGTCTCGGCGAGGAGCGGGTCGTCGATCTCGACGTTCGTCGCCGACTGCAGGACGACCGCTCCTCCCGAGCCGCCGCCCCCGGCGCCGCCGCGAGTGCTGGCCCCGACCCCCTCGCCGCCGCCGCCGTCGCCGCCGACGGCCAGGATCGCGGCGTCCGGACCGGCCAGCTTGATCGTGCCGAGCGCGCGGATCAGCACCGCCCCCGCGCCCCCTCCGCCCGCGCCGCCCGCCGCGTCGAGCACGGTCCCGGGGAGGCCGGACGCGGCCAGGATCGTCACGCACTCGCGGCTCAGCCCCTCGGTGCGGGACGCCCCCGCGCCGCCGCCCTGTCCGCCGCGGATCGATGGCACCTCGCCTCCCGGCCCGATGAAGTCGTTCTCCGGGTCGCCGTCCGAGAAGACGGCGGGGCCGGCCGAGCCGGGGAGCGTGACGCGGCGCGTCTGCGCCCACGGCGAGTTGATGTTGAACTGCGGGTCTTCGTCGAAGACGGTTCCCGCCTCGACCGCCTCGGCGAACGTGAAGTTCGGGTTCGGCATCGCGACCGCGTTGGTCGGGTTCCCCGGCTGCGCGTCGTACGCGGCCGGCGCCAGCGGAACCGGCGCCTCCGGGTCGAACGGGACGGGGAGGTGGTCGCCGAGACCGATGCCGCCGCCGCGTCCGCTGATCGGCACGCCGACCGTCTCGGGAGCGTCGGGGAGGAACGTCGCGTACGATCCGCCGCCGCCGCCGCTCCCCCGGCTCCCGTCGCCCGTCGCCGAGTAGTTCGAGCAGTTCGCGCCCGCGAACGGCGACCACGGGAGCGTGCAGCCGTTCTGCCCGCCGCCGCCGCCGAGCCCCACCCCTCCGGGGCCCTCGCCCGAGCCGCCGAACTCCGGCGAGAGGATCGTCGTCAGCGGGGCGCCGGGCGGAGGCTTCGCCACCGGGTGGCCGTCCCCGCCCCTCCCGCCACCGGGCCCCGCGCTCCCGCCGACGATCGGGGTGATCGAGCTGTCGAACCACACCGACGAGGCGCCGGGCCGTCCGCTGACGTCGATCGTCCCCTCGATCAGGCAGACGTCGGTGCACGTGATGACGAGCGGGTTCGATCCGACGGCGCGCAGGGTCACGCCGGCCGGGAGGTGGAACGACGAGAACCGGAAGACGCCGCCGGTGACGACCGTCCCCGGCTTCGCCAGCGGCGTCGCGCCGTTGAAGAGCGGAAACGTCTGGTGGTCGGTGTCGAGGACGATCAGGTCCTCCCACGGCGGCGCCTCGAACGGCCCGAGCGCGTCGGGACCGCCGAAGCTCGACGTCGCCCGCAGGTGCCCGGCGCCGTCCTCGTTCCACGCGGCGACGGTCACGCCCTCGAGCGCGACCGAGGGGTCCTCGAGCTCCTTCGAGTCGAACGTCTCCACGAGCGCGTCGTCGATCGGCGCGCCGCCGTTCGGGCTCGCGGCGACCGTGTACCCCGCGATCTCGCCGAAGGTCGCCGCCGCGCCGCCGCCCGCGGTCGTTCCGTCGATCGACTCGAGCGCGTCCGAGAGCTCGAGGACGAGACCGTGCGCGAGCGGCAGCACGCCGGTCGGGAAGACGAGCACCTCGGCGCCGTCGTCGACCGTGTTCGACACGAGCGCGGTCGTCACCGTCACGGCGACGTCGACCGGCGTGCCGTCCGCCGCCGCGGTCGCGCGGAGCCGGATCGCCGCGGCGACCGCGTCCGCGTCGGGCGCGAGCGGCCCCTCGAACCGGAGGCGGAACGGCGGGCGCTCGCCCGCGGGGATCGACAGGAAGAGCCCGGCCGGATCGCTGAAGAGGTTCGGGTGCAGGCCGTCGAGGCCCGGCTTCGGATCGACCCCCTTCGTCTGCAGCTCCGGAGCGGCGGCGCCGAAGTTCGAGAAGTACGTCTCCAGCGCGGCGGCGGGCGGGGCGACCGGGACGGTCAAGAACGGCACGACCGCCGGGACTCCGCCGGCGATCTTGGTGAGGTTCTTCACCCCGTCGTCGACGTCCGGGTCGATCGTCACCTCGTACTCCGTCCCGGGGAGGAGGCCCGGGAGCGCCGCCTCGGTCGAGAGATCCGACGTCGGGCCGAAGCTCGCGAGCGAGCCGGTGGGGAGGCGCGGCGTGAAGACGACCTTCTTCCCTTTCACCGTGTACGTGCCGATCGCGGGGGCGTCGGGGGCCTGGCCGTCGAGGTTCGAGGCGCCGACCCGGATCCGCAGCGCGTCCGCGACCGCCGGCCCGAGCTTCGGCTTGCCGTCGAACACGAACACGATCCGCTGCGAGAGCGGCGCGTCCGCCGGCGGGGTCTCGGGGCCGCTCGTCTCGGCCGCGCCGACCGGGAACTCGATCCGCTTCAGCTTGATGCCGGCGTCCGCGGACGGCGCGGCGAGGAAGGCGGCGATCCCGAGCGGGACCGCGAGAAGGCAACGGGGGTTCATGGGGGTGCTCCGACCTCTTCGACCGTCTGTACCTCGGTCGGGCGAAGAGGTGACGTCGGCCCGGGGGGCGGGGGGCCGCGGCTGGGAGAGCCGATCGGCCCACGATACGGGAAACGGCGTCGGGAGGGGAGGGGGAGCGGCCTCAGACCGCGCGAAGGGCGCTCTCGGCGAGGACCACGTCCAGCGCTTCGACGAGCCGGTCCGCGTCCGCCTCCGAGAAGACGAGCGGCGGCTTCACCTTCAGGACGTTCGCGTCGGGGCCGTCGGTCGACAGCAGGATCCCCTTGTCGCGCAGCCGCTCGCAGACCCGCGCCGCGTGGGCCGGCGCCGGGGTCCGCGCCTCGCGATCGAGGACGAGTTCGACGCCGAGGAACAGACCGACCCCCCGCACGTCGCCGACGAGGGCGTGGCGCTCCTTCAGGGTCTCGAATCCGGCGAGCAGCCGTCCGCCGACGCGGTGTGCGTGCTCTCGGAGCCGGTCGCGCTCGAGGACGTCGAGCACGGCCAGGCCGACGGCGCACGAGACCGGGTTTCCGCCGAACGTGTTGAAGTACTCCATCCCGTTCGCGAACGACCCGGCGATCTCCGGCGTCGTGACGACCGCCGCGAGCGGATGGCCGTTGCCGATCGGCTTGCCGAGGGTGACGACGTCCGGCACGACCCGTTGCAGCTCGAACCCCCAGGCGTGGGTCCCGACGCGCCCGAACCCGACCTGCACCTCGTCCGCGATCGTGACGCCGCCCGCCGAGCGGACCGCGTCGTGGACGCGAGGGAGGTACCCGTCCGGGAGGACGACCTGCCCGCCGCACGAGAGGACCGACTCGGCGAGGAACGCGGCCGGCCGGCGCCCCGCGGCGACGATCGCCTCGACGATCCGCTCGACCTCGGCGGCATAGAGCGCGCCGAGGTCGCCGTCGCCGTCGCGGTACTTCCCGCGGTACCGATCCGGGCGCGGGGCGACGTGGACCCACGGCGGCGGCCCGCTCCCGCCGCGTCCGGCGTGCTTGTACGCGCTGACGTCGATCAGCGCCTGGGTGTGTCCGTGGTACGCCGCGTCGAGCGCGACGACGTCGCGCGCGCCGGTGTGGGCGCGCGCCAGCCGGAGCGCCAGCTCGTTCGCCTCGCTCCCCGAGTTGACGAGGAAGCAGACCGACAGCGGATCGGGGAACGTCGCGGCGAGCCGCTCCGCGTACCGCAGGACGTTCTCGTGCAGGTAGCGGGTGTTCGTGTTCAGGAGGGCCGCCTGCCGGGCGAGCGCCTCGACCACCTCGGGGCGGGCGTGGCCGACGTGGCAGACGTTGTTGACGCCGTCGAGATGGCGCCGCCCCTCCGCGTCGATCAGGTGCGCTCCCTCGCCCCGCACGATGTGGAGCGGTCGGCGGTACGAGACCGAGAGCGACGGGCCGAGTCGCGCGCGGCGGGTCGCGAGCAACGCGTCGGGCGAGGTCGGTCGCGGCGCCCGCGCGCCGGGCGGGAGGTCGAGCAGGAGCGCGGGGTCGGGAGAGAGCGAGCAGAAGACGTCGCGGAGTCGCGGGGCGGCCGCCCCCGGGAAGTCGCCGGCGCGCCCGAGGTCGTCCGCGATCAGCTGGAAGTGCAGGTGGGGCGGCCACCCGCCGTTCTCGCGGTCGGTCCCGATTCGCGCGAACGGCGCGCCGCGGCGGATCGGCGCGCCGACCTCGAGCCCGTCGAGCGACTCGCGCGAGAGGTGTCCGTACAGCGTGACCAGCTCGACGCCGTCGCCGAGGTCGTGGCGGAGGAGGATCGTCGGGCCGTAGTCGAGCGGCCGGTCGTTGTCGGCGAACGAGTGGACGACGCCGTCGAGCGGCGCGCGGACCCCGGTCCCGGCCTCGGCGAACAGGTCGACGCCGAGGTGGACGGTCCGCGACTCGGGGTGGTCGTCCGACGGCTCCTCGTACGCCGGCGTGGCGTAGCAGAGACGCGCCTCGTCGTACCGTCCGACCGCGCGGATCGGGAGGTCGTCGAGGACGGCGGGCGCGTCGACCGACAACGGCACGACCGGGAGCGAGCCGAGGTCGAGCGGGAGGACCGGCGCCGCGTCGAGCGCGGCGAGCCGGTCGCGGATCGCGATCGTCCGCGCGCACGGCTCGAGCCCCGTCGCGTGGCGGAGCACGGCGCGCGCCAGGGCGGGCGGCGTCCGTTCGAGCCGTGCGAGGAGCCGCCAGACCGGCCCCTCGCTCACGGCGAGGTACGCGTTCGTCGGGTCGGCCTTCCGCTGGGCCGCGGACATGGCGACGCTCACGGCGAGGCGGAGTCGCGCGAGGTCGTACAGCGCGTCGACCTCGACCTCGTCGAGCGGGAGGCGGCCGTGGTAGCCGCGCACGATCGCGGCCGCGGCGGCGAGCGGGTCGACCTTGTCGAGCATGACGTACGCGAGCGCGATCGCCGGCTCGGCGGCGCGCCACGACCGGGAGAGGTCGCCGAAGTCGATCAGCCCGGAGAGGCGGGCCGCGGCGGCGGGCCGGACGTCGACGAGGAGGTTGTGGTCGTTCGCGTCGCCGTGGATCACCGCGCGAGGGAGTTGGCCGGCGAGGGGGAGCAGGTCGCGTTCGAGCGCGGCGAGGAGCCCGCCGAGGCGATCGCGTCGCGCCGGTTCGTCGACCGCGTCGAGCCGGTCGCGGACGACGTCGAACCCCCGCTCGAGGTTCCAGTCGTGCGGCCGCTCGTGCTCCGGCCCGTCGAGCGGACGGAGCGCCTCGTCGATCGCCGCGAGCGTCGCGCCGATCTCCTCCAGGAGCGCCGGCTCGTGCGGGCGGACGTCGACCAGCCTCGTCCCCTCGAGCCAGGTCAGGAGACGGGCGCGCCGGCCGCCGTCCTCCACGTCGTCGACGAGCCGCGGGACGAGCGACGCCACGTCCGACCGCTCGAGGAGGCGCAGCGCCGCGTCTTGCCTCGGCAGCGCGTCGAGCGACTCGGCGTCCGTGACGACCCTCAGGAGCCGGCGCCCGCCTCCGTCGAGGTCGAGCCGGAAGTTCGCGTCGAGCATCCCCGGCAACGCCGTCGCGCTCGCGGCGAGCGAGAACCGTTCGCGCGCGAGGCGCGCGGCGTCGTCCGTCGTGATCCCGGCCATCCCGCCAGCGTACGCGGGGGGCCTCCGCCGCGGGATCAGAAGCTCGTGTTGAAGACCGGCAACCAGCGCGCCCAGGCCGGGTTGGTCGGGACGTGGTTCAGCAGCCCGAGCTGGAACGCGAACCCGGAGCACCGTTCGGCGTGGTTCACGATCCCGAGCGTCACGCCGCGCTGCTCCTCCAGCACGCGGTTCCACGCTCCGACCGCGAGGCCGTTCAGCCGCATCGAGCGCGTGACGATCCCGCCGACCGCGAGCCCGTTCAGGGTGTGCGCCTCGACGCGGTAGCCGGCGAGCGAGATCCCCGACAGCGCGCGGGGCTCCGCCGACCAGCTCCCGGACTCGTCGTCGTCCTCGTCCTCTTCGTCCGCGTCGTCGTCGTCGATCTCGATGGAGACCGCCAGTTCGAAGTCGGCGTCCGGCATCCCCGCCGCGACCTTCAGCCCGGCGACCTGGATCCCGGTGACGTCGCCGCCGCCGAACACGCCGACGCCGCCGAGGTGGACGCCGGTCAGGTCGTGCTCGGCGAGGCAGGCGATCCCCGCGGCCTGGATCCCGGTCATGTCCCCCTGCGCGGCGACGGCGAGCAGGCCGACGTCGACCCCGACCATGTCCCCCTCCGCCACGGCCGCCAGTCCGCCCGCGTGGACGCCGACCATGTCGGCCCCGGAGACCGTCGCCAGCCCGCCGACGTGGAGACCGACCATGTCGTCCTCCGCGACCGTCGCGAGGAGCGCGCCGCCGATCCCGACCATGTCGTCGCCGCTGACGCCGGCGATCCCCGCGGCGTGCAGGCCGACGAGATCGTCCTCGGCGACCAGCGCGATCGGCGCCGCCGCGATCCCCGTCAGCTCGTCCCCGGCCACGACGGTGATCCCGGCCGCGGCGATCCCGCTGAGGTCTTCCTCGGCCACGACCGCGAGCCCGCCGACCGCCACCCCGGTCAGGTCCCCGGCGTGCGGCGCGACGAGCCCGACCGCGACGCCGTTCACCTCCGAGTCGTCGCAGTCCCCCGGCGCCCAGAGGGTGACGTTCAGCCCGTCGATCTCCTTGATGGACCGGTCGCGGACGTTGAACCGCAGCCCGTTCCAGACCGGCGCGTTCCCGAAGCTGATCCCGGTGTTCCAGAGCCCGAGGTCGACGCTGAACGGATCGTGCGGCGGCAGCGCCTCGCCGTCCCCCTCCTCGGCGGGGGGGATCGCGACGCAACCGGTCGCCAGGACGAGAGACGAAAGGAAGAGACGCGAACCACGAAACGCCATCACCCACCCTCCTCGACACGACACCGGATCGACCGAAGCGTAGCGCCGCGGTCCGCCTCTCGAGAACGACGAATCTCCGACGAAGGTTCCAAGCTCGCGCATGGTCCGCTCGGTCACGCGGTGCCCGGCCATCCGGTCACCCCTCCCTCTCCCGTTCCTCGGCGTCCGCTTTCCCGGCCCGTCTCCCCGGTCAGGTCACCGACTCCGGGCCGTTCCTCCCCGTCTCCCCCTCCCGCGCCAGCGCCCTCTCCTTCCTCTCCTTCCTATCGTTCCTCTCCTTCCTTCCCGTCCTCCACTTCCACCAGCTCGATCCCCACCGCATCCTCCCCCTCCCCGACCTCCGCCCGGTACCGCACCACCGCCGCGTCCCCCAGCTCCTCCCGAAACGCGTCGTACGCCGCGCACGCCTGGGGGATCTCGCGCGAGAAGTAGACGAAGCGCGCCCTCTTCCCGCCGGCCTCGAGGTCGACCGTGAGGTCCCGGCTCGAGTAGACGAACGGGCGCGTCCGCAATCCGGTGGCGACGTGGATCATCTTCGGGATGTCGGAGACGACGACGTCGTCCTCGCCGGCGCGGTCGGAGAGGATCTTCAGCATCTCGAAGAGCTGGGGGTGCCCCTTCAGCTTCTGGAACGCGACGGGAACGGGGGCGGCGGCGCGGAGCGACTCGAAGGCGCGGTGCTCGGCGGCGAGGCCGCGGAGGAAGAGGCCGAGGTTCGCGGTCCAGAGGAGGAGGAGCGCGGCGAGGGCGAGGGTCGACGTCCGGCGGAGCCAGACCGCGGGGTCGGCGCGGCGGCGGCCGGCGGCGGCGGCGAGGACGACCAGGGCGACGCTCGCGGCGGCGCCGGCGGTGACGAGGGCGGCGTACTTCTTCGACCAGCGGCCGAACAGCGCGGCGTTCTCCGAGCGGCCGAGCGCGACGACGACGGTGCCGGCGATCGTGGCGAGCGCGAGGAGGATGCGTCCGGGCGGGCGGGTCGCGGCGGCGACGGCGAGGCGGAGGAACGGCGCGGCGCCGAACGCGAGGAGCGCGAGGAGGAGCGGTTGGATCGGGAGGTGGAAGCGTTGCTGCTGGTTGAACGGCCAGATCAGGTAGAGCGCGACGTACGCGGGGACCACGAGCGCCACGATCGGGGAGACGCGGCGCAAGGCGAGCAGCCATCCGAGACCGAGGAGGGCGAGGAGCGCGGCGCCGCTCGGGAGGAGCGCGCCGGTGCGGGGGTGGACGGCGAGGTTCGCACCGGCGTTGTCGTTCACGACGAACTTGCCGAGCGAGAGGGCGAGGACGGCGACGTTCGTGGCGAGGCGTTCCTTCCACCCCGCGGCGTCGATCGTCGGCATGTCGACGTCGACGTCCTTGGTGTGGTCGAGGGCGTACGCCTGGAGGAGCTCGCCCGCGTATCCGGACGACCGCGCGCCCTCGAGCGCGGCGTTCCGGACGGCGAACGAACCCGGTCCGACGGCGGCCGCGAGCCCGAACAGGACGACCTCGACGATCGCCGCCCGCGAGAGGTCGAGCGACAGCGGCCTCGTCGTCCTCACCAGCCGGGCGAGCGCCAGCGCGGGGATCGCGCAGACGCCGGCGGTCCGGACGAGCGCCGCGATCGAGAGGGCGAGCCCGCAGACGATCGCCGGCCGGGCGCCGCCGCCGCGCCGCCACGACTCGCCGAGGAGGAGCGCGCCGAGGAACCACGCGGTGAAGAGCGTCTCGCTCCGGAGGAAGGCGACCGAGTACTGGAACAGGAAGACGCTCGTCCCGGCGGCGGCGGCGAGGACGAGCGAACCCCCGCGCGACAGGTCGAGGAGCCTTCGCCCGACGAAGAACGTCAGCAGGACCGACACGAGCCCGGCGAGCGACACGAGGTCGCGCATCGCCCCGTACGCGTCCGGGTCCCCGGTCGCCTTCACCGCCACCGCGAGGTACGCGGGGAAGCCGGGCGGGAACTTCGCGTGGGGGACGCCCGCGAACGTGTAGCCGTCTCCGGCCGCGATCGAGCGCGCGAGGCCGACGTACGCCGAGGCGTCCGGATCGATCACCCAGGTTCCGTGTCCCGGAGCGAGTCGGAGGAGGACGCCGAGGACGACGAGGAGCGCCGTCAGGAGGAGGGCGGTCGTCCGCGCGCTCACGCCGGCCTCGCGGGGGCGGTGCGGGTCGCGCTCCGGGCCGCGAGGAGGCTCAGCGCGACCGTCGACGTCAGGGCGAGGAGCGACACCCGGCTCATCCAGTCGGAGAGGTCGAGCGACAGCGGGAACGTCAGGAGGAGGCCGAACGTCACGAACATCACCACCAACGCGAGGAGGCCGAACCGGACGACCACCAGCGTCGCGGCCCCGGCGAGCGCCACCGCCCAGACCCACGGCGAGAGCCACGCCACGAGGCTGTCGGCGTGCGCGGCGGCCGGGTCGCGCCAGGCGAGCGTCCAGATCGCGATCGCCACCGCCGTGGTGACGGTCGGGTGCCTCAGCAGGAGTCGGATCACGACGATCGCCATGAAGAACTTGAAGCTCTCGCGGGCGAAGTCGACCACGATCTCGAGCGCCACGCCGATCGCCGATCCGACGCCGAGGAGCGTGTCGAGCGTCGAGACGTGTCCGAGGAGCGGCGGCTTGGCGACGCACCCGGTCCAGGTCGGGACGATCTGGACGAGGAAGGCGGCGGCCGCGACGGCGACGCCCATCGCGATTCCGATCAGGACGTCCCGCCCGACGCGCGGGTCGAGCCAGCGGCCGGCGAGGAGGCGGGACGAGCCGAGCATCGTCTGCGGCCAGACGTGGCGCGCGTGCGGCTCGAACGCGAAGTAGTAGAGGGCGAGCATCCCGCCGACCGCGACGCCGTGCATCATCCCCTTCTGGAGGAGGCGGCCGACGCCGACCCAGTCGGTCCCGTCGCCGGCGAGGAGGGTGAACGCGACGACCAGGGCGAAGACGCCGACGAACACCCGGAACGTCCCCCGCGGATCGCCGCGGCCGCGCCGCTGCGCGTCGAAGGCGAGGACGAGGGCGGCGAGGATCAGGGCGATCCGAGCGACCATGCGCCACGTTCCCGCGGCGGACGAGGCGGTCGGTGGGGGCGGGCCGACCTCGACCGAGAGGGAGACCGGGCGACCCGCGAACGCCGCCGCCTCGACGCGCACGGTCCGGTCGGGGTCCTCGGGGAGGGGGCCGGTCCAGGCGAACCGTTCGTCGGCGAACGTCGCCGGGAACCGCGTCGGAGGGACCGGCTCGAGGAGCGCGACGTCGAGGTCGGAGGCCCGGAGGAGCGCGTCGACGTCGAGCGGCCCGGCCCCGGCGGCGGTCGGCACGGGGACCGCGGTGAGCTCGACCAGCCGACCGATCGGATCGACGCGGACGCGCACCTCGCCGGGGGTCGCCGGCGGCGGGTCGTCCCAGCCGACGCGGCCGCGCAGGTCCCGCCCGTCGAACCGGTGCGGGCGAGGCGTCTGCCGGTACCAGAACTCGACGGTCGCCGCGCGCTGGTCCTCGAGCGCGACGGTCCAGTCGTCGTCCGACGGCCCGGTCGCGCAGTGGGCGTCGACGCGGCGGTCGACGGCGACGAAGCGCCCCGCCGCGTCGACGCCGTCGGTCGAGAAGCCGAGGGTCCGGAGGTGGCCGCGCGCCCGGTCGGCGAGGACGTCGGGGGGGAGCGGCAGCGGCGCGCGGCGGATCCGCTTCACGTCGGAGTCGGCGAGGACCAGCAGCAGGAGGCCGACGAGGACGGCGCCGACGAGCGCGCCCGCCGTCGACTTCGCCAGCCCGCCGGTCCCGCCGGCCGCGGCGATCAGCTCGGGGGACGGCGTCTTCCCGGCCGCGAGCGACTCGGCCAGCGGGTCCCCGCCCGGCAGCATGGCGAGGAGGGCCATCGCGGACCCCGGCCGCTTCTCGGGCACGGGGTCGATCGCGGAGAGGATCGCCCGCTCGACGTCGCGGTCGAGGCCGGGCGCGTGGAGGGACGGCGGCGGCGGCGGGGAGGTGTTCCGCTCGAGGAGCTCGCTCATCGACGACGCGGCGTGGAGCTTCTTCCCGGTGTACAGCTCGTGCAGGACGAGGCCGAGCGAGTAGACGTCGGTCCGGACCGACGCCTCGGCGCCGCGGAACAGCTCGGGCGCCATGTAGGCCGGCGACCCGACCGGACCGTCGTGGATCGACGCCGCGCCGACGGCGGTGGCGATGCCGAAGTCGGTGATCCGGACGTTGCCGTCCCCGTCGATCATGACGTTCCCCGGCTTCAGGTCGCGGTGGAGCACGCCCTTCTCGTGCGCCGCGAACAGGCCCGCGCAGAGCTGGCGCGCGATCTGGTGCGCCTTGTCGCCGGTCATCCGCCCGATCCGCCGCAGGAGCGACCCGAGGTCCTCGCCGTCGACGTACTCCATGGAGAGGAACGGCCACCCGTCGATCTCGCCGACGTCGTGCACGCGGCAGACGTTCGGGTGGGAGACCTGGCGGGCGACCCGGACCTCGTTCAGGAGCATCTCGACGAACTTCGGGCGGTCGGCGAGGTGCCCGGCGAGGAACTTCAGCGCCACCCGCTGTCCGAGCCGCCGGTCCTCCGCCAGGTAGACCGTCCCCATCCCCCCGCGGCCGAGCACCGACTCGATCCGGTACCGGTCGAGCAGCACCGCGCCGGGGAAGAACGTCTGCTCCTCCCCGTCGTCGTGCGGGCCGTCGTAGTCGGTCTTCGTCCGGTCGGCGGTCATCCCCGCATCCTACGGGGCCGCGGGACGGAGGAGGCGGCCGGCCCTCCGCCGATCGAAAAGGAGGCGGCCGGCCCGGCGTTCCCGCCGAACCGGCCGCCTCACTCCGACCTGGACCGGGATCAGTCGATGGCGACCGTGTCCGTCCCCTCCGGCCACGTGGGCGTGAGGGTGACGTTGACCTTCTGCTTCTTCCCGGTCGGGCCGTTGATGCGGAGGAGGTACGTGCCGGTCTCGTCGAGCGGCACGCCGGTGAGCGTGAGGCCGTCGCCGGACGCGTACGCGGCGAGGTCGATCGTGTCCTCGTCCGGCTCGTACAGGGCGAGCGTCACCGGGCCGGTGACCTTCGCGTTCGGGACGACGACGATGTCGATCGTCGCTCCCTTGACGGCCCGGAACTCGACGTCGACGTGGTTCTCGCCGCTCTTCGCCTTCTGCTTCTTCAGCTTCCGAGACTTCGCCTGCTTCGGCAGCTTCTCGTCGGTCTCGATGGAGAACGCGCCGGCCGACTCGCCCTCGATCTTCAGGGCGTACGACCCGTCGGCCTTCAGCTTCCGGGTGATCTTCTCGACCTTCCCGTCCTTCACCGTCCAGCGGTCGAGCTCCTGGTCGAACTGGTCGACGAGGATGACGTCGATCGGCGCGGTGCCGCCGGTGCGGTCGACCTTCAGCTTCACCTTGGTGCCGTTCACGACGTCGAAGCTCGCCTGGTCGAGGTCGCTGCCGTCGACCATGCCCGTCAGCATGTCGCCGGGTCGGAACGGCGGCGGGAGGACCATGACCGAGACCGGCAGGTCGACGAAGTCGCCGGCGTCGTCGTCGTTCTCGAGGTGCAGCACCGCGGTGTGCAGCCCGTAGTCGAGCCCGGTGACGTCGACGTTCACGGTCACGGTCGACGCGGAGACGCCGACGGTGCCGGTCGCCGGCGAGGCCGAGAACCACGTCTCCGAGCCCGGCTTGCTCGCGGTGTAGTCGACCGGGTCGGTCAGCGTGCCGCAGTTGGCGAGCCCGAACTCGACGCTGCCGAGGACGGTGACCGACGGGTCGACGGTGACGTGGACGCCGTCCGGCTGGTCGACGCAGAGCTCCGGCTCGAGGACGATCGGGTCGAGGCAGCTCGTCTCGACCGCGGCCCGGATCGCGGCGGCGACCGTGGGGTGGAAGTTCAGGTCGATGTTCGAGAGGCCGCCCGGGCAGAGGTGGCAGTACGACATGATCGTGCCGTTCGGGATGCAGATCTGCTCGTCCTGGCAGCTCCCCGTCTCCCAGTACGCGCTCGGCGCGCACTCGTCGACCGGCGGGCAGTACGCGTGCGTGTGCGGGCTGACGAAGTTGTGCCCCATCTCGTGGGCGACGACGACGAGGTCCCACGGCGCCGTCCCGACCACCGGCACCGTCAGCCCGCCGTCGATGTTCGCCGAGACCCCGAAGCCGTACGCCTGGGAGCAGAGCGCGTTCACCCACGCGACGCCGCCGCCCATGTTGACGCCGCTCAGGAAGTGGTACAGGTCGGCGGAGACCGGCGCCTTGCCGTTCTTCCAGGCGTCGCGGAACGCGTAGAGGCGGTCGATCGTCCCGTCGCTCTTGCTCCACCCGTCGCTCGAGGAGGTGTGGATGCCGAGGTACGCCACCGTGACGATCGTGTTGACGTCGTTCAGGTAGATGTCGCTCACCGCGCCCATCAGCGTCAGGGCGTAGTTGGTCGCGTCGGTCTCGTCGTCGAACAGCTCGTAGAACTCGAAGTCGGTCTCGACGCCGACCTCGCACTCGTACGTCGTGGTCGACGCGGCGGTCTCCATCCCGGAGATCGACGGCTCGGTGAGCGAGTTCGGATCGATCGAGAGGAACTGCTGGATGTCCCCCGATCCGCACGCGATCGCGCCCATCAGGTCCCCCTCCCCCTCGAGGGAGAGGAACGACGAGGCCGGCTCGGCGCCGGCGGTCCGCTCGGAGCGGAGGTGGTGGGTGCGCCCCGCTCGCCGGACGTAGCCGCGGCTCCCCTCCGGAGAGAACGCGAGGAAGGCGTGCGAGTCCTCGTCGCCGACGACGGTGCCGCGGAAGATCTGCAGGTGGTCCGCCACCTCCGCCAGCGGCCGGACCTCGCCGTCGACCGACAGCATCGCGCCGTCCGCCGCCACGCGCATCCGCCGGAGGTGCAGCGTCACCTCTCCCTCGCCGGGGAGCGGCACGCCGTCCATCAGCACGCTCGCGCGCTCGCGCAGCGCCTCGAAGCGGACCGCGTCCATCCGGTACGTGCCGTCCGGCTGGCGGTCCATCGGAAACCGTTGCTGCGGCGAGGGATCGGCGACCGCCCCGGCGGTGGTCGCCAGGACGCAGAGGACGGCGCGGAGGGTCGGGCAGAGGTGTCTCACGGTGTCGTCTCGGCGGGCATGGTCCCGCCTCCATCGGCTCCGGGAGGGGGCGACCGAAGCGCGAAGTCGCGAACCGCCGCAATTCGGGCGATATCCTGCGTCCATGACCGACGCCGAGCCGACCGCACTGGAGGAACTCCTGGCGGAATGCATCGCGCGCGCCGAGGAGGCCGGACCCGAGGCGGTGGAGACGCTCCTCGGCGAGCACCCCGCGCTGGCGGACGAGGCGCGCGCGATCCTCGAGGATCTCGAGCTGATCGGCATGGTCGGCGACGAGCCGACGACTCCCGACCCGATCGGCGATCGGCTGGGGGAGTACCGGCTGATCCGCCGCCTCGGCGAGGGCGGGATGGGCGTCGTCTTCCTCGCCCGGCAGGAGTCGGTCGACCGGCTCTGCGCGGTGAAGGTCGTCCACCCGACGCTCGCGCGCCAGCCGCGGGCGGTGGAGCGGTTCCGCCGCGAGGCGCAGGCGCTCGCGCGCGTCGATCACCCGCACCTCGTCCGGGTCTTCGGCGCCGGCGAGGATCGAGGCCATCTCTGGCTCGCGATGGAGTACGTCCCCGGCCGGACCCTCGACCGGCTGCTGCGGGACGCCGAGCGCCCCTCGACCGAGCGGGCCGTCCGTTGGGCGAGCCAGCTCGCGCGCGCCCTCGCCGCCGTCCACGCCGCGGGGGTGGTCCACCGCGACGTGAAGCCGTCGAACGTCGTGATCGATCGGAGCGGCGCCGCGCGTCTCCTCGACTTCGGGCTCGCGAAGGACGAGAGCTCGGACCGGATCACCGCGACCGGCGCGTTCCAGGGGACGCCGCACTACGCCGCGCCCGAGCAGATCGCGGGGGACCGCGCGGCGATCGGCCCGCGCGTCGACGTCTACGGCCTCGGCGTCACGCTGTACGAGGCGCTGGCCGGACGGGTGCCGTTCGGCGGCGAGACGGCCGAGCAGGTCTTCATGAACGCGATGACCGGCGAGGCCGAGCCGCTCCGGCGGCGGAACCGCACGATCTCCCGCGACCTCGAGACCGTCGTGCACCACGCGATCGAGCGGGAGCCGAAGCGGCGCTACGCGAACGCGGTCGACCTCGCGGACGACCTCGAGGCGCTCCTCTCGTTCCGCCCGATCCGGGCCCGGCCGCCCGGCGCGGCGCGGCGCGCGCTCCTCTGGACGCGGAGGAACCGCGGGGCGGCGGCGGTCGCCGCGGCGACCGTGATCGCGCTCGCGGCCCTCGCGTTCGGCGCGGCATGGAAGGAACGCGCCGAGTCGGAGCGGAGGCGGGAGGAGGCGCGGGCGTCCCTGGTCGACGTCGAACGGAGGTTGTCGGAGGCGCGGGACGGAGAGCGCGGCACGGTGGAGCTCGAGCGGGACGTGGCGGAGCGGCGTCGGCGGATGGCGACCGCGTACTTCCCGGACGAGGCGTGGCGGGCGCTCGACCGCGACGAGCGGGAGCTGCGGCGCCGGCGGGACGCGCGCGAGGACCTCTTCTCCGCCCTCCTCGCCGAGGTCGATCGCGCCCGGCAGCTCGGCGGGCCGGAGGCCGACGCCGAGAGGCTGCGGGCGGACGTCTGGCTGGAGCGGTGGCGGGTCGCGCACGCGCTCGGCGACCGGGCGAGCGCGAGCTACTTCGCGGGGAAGGTCCGTGCCCACGACGCGGACGGTCGCCACGCGTCGGTCCTCGCCGGGCGGTCGACGGTTTCGTTCACGGCGACGGTCGACGGGGCGGAGGTGCACCTCTTCCGGTACGAGCGGCAGGACGACCGGAGCGAGGACGGCGCGCCGCGGCTCGTCGCCGTTCCCCGGCGCGGCGAGCCGCCGGTCCGCCCGGGGACCTGGTGCCTCCGCGTCGCCGCGGACCGACCGCCGCTCCTCGCGGGAGACCTGATCGTCTCGATCGCCGGGCGGCCGATCGGGACCGATGTCCTGGTGGTGCGCGAGGCGGCCGGGGCCGAGCGAGGCGATCGGCTCGTCGAGGTGGCGGGGCGCCCGGTGACGCGCCTCCACGAGTACGACGAGCACTCTTTCGTCCTCGGTTCGGACGCGGCGAGGGACGTCCCCTCGGACCGGGAGTTCCGGTTCGAGCGGCGCGGCGAGTCGGTGACGCTGATCGGCCGCACGCTGGAGGAGCTCGGCCTGGAGATGGGGGACGCGCGTCGGCTCGCCGCGGCCGGCGGGGTCGCGGCGGTCGTGGTGCGCGGGGAGGAGCGGTTCGAGGAGACGCTCCCCGAGGGGGTCGAGGCGCGGATCACGGCGTCGCCCGTCACCTGCACCGACGCGACGTTCGCGGGGGCGACGCCGTGCGAGGTCGTCCTCGCCGAGGGGGCGTGGCTCGCCGTCTTCCGGGCCGAGGGGCGCGCCGACGCGGCGGTCCCGTTCGACGTCGACGGCGGCGCGGCGACGACCGTCGACGCGGCGCTCGTCCCCCGCGGCGAGCGCCCGGTCGGGTTCGTGCCGATCGTCCGGTCGCCCCTCGGCGTCCCGGTGCCGTACTGGCTGATGGACCACGAGGTGACCCTCGGGATGTACGTGGAGTTCCTGAACGACCCGGAGGTCCGGGCGCGGATCGACGCGTCGCCCGAGCCGATCCGGTGGCCGCGCGAGCTCTCGAACCAGCGTCGCGGCGGGTTCCTCGGCGTCCGCCGCGGCGAGCCGGTGTCGCTGGTCGGCCGAGGGGATCCGGAGATGCCGGTGCTCGGCGTGTCGGTCGCCGACGCCGAGGCGTACGCGGCGTGGCGGACCGAGCGCGCCCGGGCGAACGGCGAGCCGTGGATCTTCTCCGTCCCGACGCTCGCGGAGGTCGACTCGGTCCGCGCGGCGTCCTCCCGACGTCGGTTCCCGACCGGCGACGTCTTCCGGCCGCGATGGGTCAAGTCCGGGTTCGCGACCTCGTACCATTGCCTGGAGGGCGTGCTCCGGTACCCGCTCGACGAGGTCCCGCCCGGCGTGTTCGACCTCGCCGGCAGCCTGTCCGAGTGGACGACGACGTTCTACGACGAGGAGAACCGGCTCCGCTGGGCGATCGGCGGGAGCTGGGTGAACACCGAGCCGGAGAAGTTCCGGCTCGACTTCCGGAAGTTCCTGCTCGAGTCGACGGCGGCGAACGCCTGGGGGTTCCGGCTCGTGGCCCGTCGTCGCCCCCCCGCGGACGCTCCGTCGGGGCCGGACGATGAATGAACTACCGCGTCGCGCGTAGTCCCTCCCCTCGGAGGAAGAGATGACGTCGGACTCCCCGAAGCTCACCGATCGGATCACGTTCTGGCTCGCCGTCTCGTTCGCGGCCCTGGTGGGGCTCGCGCTCCTGGTCGTCCCGCGCGCCGTGCTCGAGCCGCCCGGGCCGACCGTCTCCCTGCTGGTCTTCGTCCTGCTCTGGCCGTTGATGCTCGGCGTCCTCCTCTCCGCGCGGGCCGTCGTCCGGCTCGCGACCGGGCGGCCCGCCGACCTCCACCTGTTCGGCCCCGTCCGGCTGCGCGGCGCGGCGGCGATCGTCGTCCCGCTCCTCCTCGTCGTCCTGATGGTCGTGCTGAGGGAGCGCCCGCCCGAGTCGGCGTTCGCGCTCGAGGCGAACCTGTTCGTCTCCTCGTCGCACCAGGAGATCCGGTGGCGGGACGTCGAGAACACCGGCGGGCCGGGCGCGGTGATGAACGGCGTCCCGGCGGACGACCCCTCCTGGTCGGGGGCGGCCGCGCGCTGGGCGGTCTCGGTCGAGGACGGTCCGTTCGGGCGGGCCGTCGTCGAGGCGCTCGCCGGGACCCCGGTCCCCGCCGGGGCGACGACGGCGCGGGTCGACGTCGAGGCGGCGGCGCCGATCGTCTGGGCCCCGCTCTGGAAGCACGAGGTGGTGCCGTTCACGGGGACCATCACGCTGCGGATCGCGCGAGGGGACCGGCGCGTGACCTGGGTCGGGGCGTTCGAGGGCGATCTGCGATGGGAGGGACGGGGGTTCCTCGCCGCGCGCGCCGTCGGACCGAGGATGGGGGCTCGGCTCGGCGAACTCGTTCGGCAGCGGATCGAGGAGAAGCTCCTGGCGATCGAGGGGAAGGCGGGCCGATAGCCGCGGCGCGCGTTTCGTTCCGGCGACGGGTCGCCGGGGATGCGCGCGAGGAAGCCCGTGCGGCCGGAGGGACGGCGAGGGTAAGCTGCGCCGTTTCCCCGGAGGTACGAAGCGTGAACCGGCCGATCGATCTCTACGGAGTGCCGATGGACCTCGGCGCGGACCGGCGCGGCGTCGACATGGGTCCGAGCGCGATCCGGATCGCGGGGCTGGTCGAGAGGCTGCGGAAGCTCGGGCACGAAGTGGTCGACCGCGGGAACGTGCCGTGCGCCGAGATGGAGATCGCGGTCGCGGGGGACACGCGGGCGAAGTACGAGGCGGAGATCGCGGAGACGTGCCACGTCCTCGCCGATCGGGTGGCCGAGTCGGTCGCGGGCGGCCGGTTCCCGCTCGTCCTCGGCGGCGACCACTCGATCGCCATGGGGACGGTCACCGGGCTGTCGCAGGTGCTGCGCGAGCGCCGCGAGAAGCTCGGCCTCATCTGGTTCGACGCGCACGGCGACATGAACACGCCGGGGACCAGCCCGTCCGGCAACGTCCACGGCATGCCGCTCGCCGCGCTCCTCGGACACGGGCACGAGGTGTTCACCGGCCTCGGAGGCTTCTCCCCGAAGGTCGACCCCGACAACTGCGTCCTGATCGGCATCCGGTCGCTCGACCAACGCGAGCGGGAGATGGTGAAGGCGTCGGGGATCCACGTCTTCACCATGAAGGAGATCGATCGGCTCGGGATGGCCGAGGTGGTCGACCAGGCGATCGAGACCGCGTCGCGCGGCACGGCGGGGATCCACGTCTCGTTCGACCTCGACGGCCTCGACCCGCAGGTCGCGCCGGGGGTCGGGACCGCGATCCAGGGGGGCGTCGACTACCGCGAGGCGCACCTGATGATGGAGCTGATCGCCGACTCGGGGCGGCTCCTCGGCCTCGAGATGGTCGAGCTGAACGCCGTCCTCGACGAGCGGAACCGGACCGCCGAGGTCGCGGTCGAGTTGATCCTCTCGGCGCTCGGCCGGAGCATCCTCTGAACGGGTGAACGGGCGATGAACGACCGTCCCCCCGACTCGAGCCCCGAGAGCCCGCCGGCGGCGCCGCGCCGCGGGGCGCTCCCGGTGATCTTCCTGACCGTCCTGATCGACCTGATCGGGTTCGGGATCTTCATCCCGCTGCTGCCGTTCTACGCCAAGGAGTTCGGCGGGAACACCGTCCTCGCCGGCGCGCTGGTCGGGACGTATTCGGTGGTGCAGCTCTTCTTCCTCCCGATCCTCGGGCGGCTGTCGGACCGGTACGGTCGGCGGCCGATCCTCCTCCTCGGGCTCGGGGGATCGTGCGTCGCGTACGCGCTGTTCGCGCTCGGGACGTGGGTCGGATCGCTCGGGCTGCTGTTCGCCGCGCGCGGGCTGGCCGGGCTGTTCGGCGCGACGATCTCGACCGCGCAGGCGTACGTCGCCGACGTCACCACGCCCGAGACGCGCGCGAAGGGGATGGGGCTGATCGGCGCGGCGTTCGGGCTCGGCTTCACCCTCGGACCGCCGATCGGCGGGCGGCTGGACGAGGCGTTCCTGCAGTGGGTGCCGTCGGGGTTCGCGCCGGCCGCGTTCGCGTCGCTCCTCTCCCTGGTCGCGTTCACGCTCGGGTTCTTCCGCCTGGCGGAGTCGCACCGTCCCGGTGAAGGAGACTCGCGGACCTTCTCGCTCGGCGCGGCGGTCGACGCGCTGCGCGAGCGGCGGCGGGGGATCCTCCTCCTTCTCTTCCTGCTCCAGGTCTGGGCGTTCGCCAACCTCGAGGCGATGTTCTCGCTGCTCGGGAAGGAGCGGTTCGAGTACGACAAGTCGGACATGGGGGACGTCTTCCTGTTCGTCGGGCTGGTGACGGCGTTCGTGCAGGGCGGGCTGATCCACCGGCTGACGCGGGGGCTCGGCGTGAGGACCGTCTTCGCGGTCGCGACGGTCGGGCTCGCGGGCGGGTTCCTCGCGGTGGCGTACGTCACCGCGAAGACGCCGTTCTTCTTCGCGTGCGCTCTGATCGGCGTCAGCTACGGCATGGCGAGCCCGACCCTGAACGCGCTGATCTCGCGCAACACGGCGGGGTCGAAGCAGGGGGCGACGTTCGGGGTCGCGCAGTCGGCGGCGGGGCTCGGGCGGGCGCTCGGGCACGTCGGCGCGGGGGCGCTGTTCGCGCGCGAGTCGGGCGAGCCGTTCAAGTGGGCGGGGGCGGCGATGCTCGTCGTCTTCGGGCTGTTCCTGATCTATCGGCGGGAGTTCCCGCGCGACCTGGTCGAACTGGAGGCGGAGGAGGCCGCGCGATGAGCCGTCTGGTGATCGATGGCGAGGTCGAGGCGCCGTGCGTGCTCGGGTTCGAGGAGCTGGCGGCGCTTCCGCCGGCCGCGCTCGAGGTCGACGTCTCCCGGCGGGTCCCGAAGCGGCGGGGCGACGCGGCGCGCCTCGCGGCGCTGCTCGACCGGGTGAAGCCGACGGCGCGGGCGACGCACCTCACGCTGCACGCCTCGCAGGACGACTTCCACGCGTCGATCCCGCTCGACGAGGTGCGCGAGCGGGGGCTCGTCGTCTTCCGCGTCGACGGGGCGCCGCTGGCGGACGAGGCGGGCGGGCCGTTCCGGTTCCTGATCGTCGACGCCGCGTCCTGCCGGGCCGCCGACGTCGACACCTGCGCGAACGTGAAGTTCGTCGATCGCCTCGAGCTGACGGCGGGTCGGGGTGTCGACAACCGCCCCACCACACCCCGGGACCACCGGAAGCTCCACGCGCCCCCCGACGCGGGCGGCGGCCCGGCCTCCGGCTGAAGGAAGGCGGCCCGGACGACCGATGAATACCGCTCGCCCGGGCGGGTAGGGGGACGCCGGGCGCCGCTTGTCCGAGTCGAGTGCCCCTTCTACGCTCTTTGTCCCGCGCAACCGTTGACCGATGGAGTCGGAGCATGCTGGGTGGTGGCGGAGTCCTGATCGCGCTTCTGGTCGTCGGCGTCGTCGCCGTGCTCTGGTTCGTCGGCGTCTACAACGGCCTGGTGCGGCTGCGGAACCAGGTGAAGAACGCCTGGTCTCAGATCGACGTCCAGCTCAAGCGGCGCCACGACCTCATCCCGAACCTCGTCGAGACGGCGAAGGGGTACATGAAGCACGAGCGCGAGCTCTTGGAGGGGATCGCGAAGGCGCGCTCGAACGCGCAGGCCGCGAGCGGGGTGAAGGAGCAGTCGGCGGCCGAGGGGATCCTCGGCGGACTGCTCACGAAGTTCATGGCGGTCGTCGAGAACTACCCCGAGCTGAAGGCGAACCAGAACATGATGGCGCTCCAGGAGGAGCTGACGTCGACCGAGAACAAGATCGCCTTCGCGCGGCAGTTCTACAACGACACCGTCATGCGCTACAACAACAAGATCGAGGTCGTCCCGTCGAACATCGTGGCCGGGATGTTCAACTTCGATCAGGAGGAGTTCTTCGAGGTCGAGTCGCTCGAGGAACGCCAGCCGGTGAAGGTCCAGTTCTGACCGCCCGGCGCGACGCACCGTGTCGGAGCGCCTGAACCTCTTCGAGCAGATCGCGGCGAACAAGCGTCGCTCGGTCCTGCTCCTCGTCCTCCTGCTGTCGCTGCTCGGCGCGCTCGGCGGCGCGCTCTCCGGCGCGTACGCGCAGGACTTCGTCCCCGGGCTGTTGATCGCGCTCCTGATCGGGGGGGGCGCCGCGCTGTTCGCGTGGTTCGCGGGCTCGAGCGCGCTCCTCGCCTTCTCCGGCGCCGAGCCGATCGAGAAGAAGGACCACCCGCAGCTCTTCAACGTCGTCGAGGAGCTGTCGATCGCGGCCGGGCTCGCGAAGCCGCCGGCCGTGTACGTCATCCACGACCCGTCTCCCAACGCGTTCGCGACCGGCCGCGACCCGGAGCACGCGGCGGTCGCCATCACGACCGGCCTGCTGGAGAAGCTCGACCGCGACGAGCTGCAGGGCGTGATGGCGCACGAGCTGTCGCACGTGCGGAACTACGACATCCGGTTCGCCACGATCGTCGGCGTCCTCGTCGGCTCGATCGCCCTGATCAGCGACCTCGCGGTCCGCAGCCCTCGATTCGGCTTCGGCCGCTCGTCCCGCGGCGGCGGGAGCGGGAGCGGCGGCCGCGGCTCCGGGAACGCGCAGGTCGTCTTCCTGGTCGTCGCGCTGGTCCTGGCGATCCTCGCCCCGATCTCGGCGATGGCGATCCAGATGGCGATCTCGCGCCAGCGCGAGTTCCTCGCCGACGCCTCCGCCGCCGAGCTGACCCGCCACCCCGAGGCGCTCGCCCGCGCCCTCGCCAAGCTCGCCACCGACCCCGCGAGCCTCCGCGCGTCGAACCGCGCCACGAACGCCCTCTACATCGTCCACCCGAAGCTCCAGCTCCGCCGAGGCCAGCGAGGCAAGCTGTTCGCGACCCACCCCCCGATCGAGGAGCGGATCAGGCGGCTGAAGGAGATGGGTTACGTCGACGCTTCGCGCGAGGCGTGAGGGCGGGGCTGTCACACCGCTGC
>JAUIEL010000017.1 GCA_030428825.1 bacterium | reverse complement strand
GTCCGACCACGCTCCCCCAGGCGGTTCCGGCCGCCGGCGCCGGGAGGAGCTGGACGACCTCGAACGAGCCGGTGCCGTCGTTCACCCCGACCCGGCCGTCTCCGGCGGCGACCACGTCGACGTCGCCGTCCCCGTCGTCGTCGACCGCCCGGAACGACTCCTCCGCGAGCTCTCCGACCGGGAGGGATCCGGCCCCCACCTGGAGGTCGACGAACGTGCCGTCGCTCGGGAGCCACGTCGACGTCCCGACCAGATCGACGAGCCCGTCCCCGTCGAGGTCCGCCCGCCCCCCTTCGAACGGCCACGAACCGAGGTGGATCCGCGCGGGCGGCAGGAAGGAGACGCCCGCCGAGCACTCGAACTGGAAGGCGACGTCGCCGAGCAGCGACAGGTCCGCGTCGCCGTCGCCGTCCCAGTCCGCGAGCGCCAGGCGAGGCAACGCCGTCGCCGGGAGCGGCGAGAGCGAGAACGACTGGGAGTTGCCGACGACGAGACCGGAGCCGGAGGCAGCGACCGACAGGATGCGGAAGCTCGTCCCGACCGTGAAGGCGAGCAGGAGGTCGGCGTCCCCGTCCGCGTCGAGATCCCCCGCGACCGGCTGTCCCGTCGGGAACGTCGGCGGAAGGGAGAGGAGCGGACCGGCGATCGGCAGCCCGGCGTTCGACAGGACGACGCGCAGCGTGCTCCCCGACGCATCCGGACCGACGAGGTCGTCGTCCCCGTCGCCGTCGGCGTCGAGCGCCACGAACTCGATCATCTCGGAGAGCGACGAGCCGCCCGCGGGCGTCAGGACGAGCGCTCCGGTCGGCGTGAACGCGCCCCCCGCGTGGTCGAACCAGCGGACCGTGACGAACGACGCGTGCCGCTCCCGGACCCCGATCTCGAGGGCGTTGTCCGCGTCGAGGCGACCGAGCACGAATCCGGTCACCTCGCCGAGGGTGGGAACCACCGTGACCGACGGAAAGCCCCCGGAACCGTCCCCGTGGAGCACCGCCAACCCGTCGACACCCGCTCCGCCCTTGTCCTTCAGCGACAGGACGAGATCGACGTTTCCGTCGCCGTCGACGTCCCCCGCGCGCGGCCGGAGGAGCGCGACCCGGTTCGCGCTCGGCGAGATCGGCGCGGCGAACGCCTGGAACGCCCCGGGAGCGAACCCGCCGGCGCCGTCGTTCAGGTAGGTCGTCGTCCCGCTCCACGGGAGCGGGAGGGAGTAGGTGAAGTGGACCAGGTCGACGTCCCCGTCTCCGTCCAGGTCGCCCCAGGCACGGAACGCTCCGTCCTCGGCCCCGGGGACGAGACGGGGAACGGCCATCCGATGAGGGGGCGCCGTCGCGGCCGACGCTCCGAGGCACGACACGAGCAGCAAGAGCACACGGATTCCGATTCCCATCGCTTCTCCCTTTCGAGCGGCGAGTCCCGACCGGCGGAGTGAGACGACCCGGCGAAGAGCGCCGGGGACGGGGATCTCGCTCGTCCCCCGTGACGTTGGACGGTCAATCGCCGAGCGGGATCCCCACCGGCGACGAGGCGAACCCCGGCGTCAGGGCGACGAGCGTCAGCGTCTCCCCGCCGAACGCCAGCAGGGCCGCCGCGTCGATCGCGACCTGGAACGACGCCCGTCCCTGGTCGTCGAGCGACCCGGCCGAGCCGGCGAACGCGGGCGAGTTCGCGTACGCGACGGACGCCCAGGTGACGACGTCCGGGTTCAGCGGGACGTGCAACGACCCGACGTCGACGCCGGGCACGTGGCCGGAGAGCGAGGCGAGGACGAGGTAGGGCAGACCGGCGAGCCCCGCGCCGCCGTCGATCGAGTAGACCGCGTCGAACGAGGACGCGGCGCCGGACGTCGTCCCGCCGAGCGAGAGGTCGAGCGCGTGCGGATTCGCCGTGATCGCCGGCGCGACGGCGTGGAGGAGGACCGGTCCGGCGCCGTCGTCGACCGTCACGCGGAGCAGGTCGCGACCGAAGCCGCCCTTCGCGGTGAGCGGAAAGACGTACGTCCCGTCCTCCCGGTCGACGCAGGGCCCGACGTTCACCACGTCGTCGCTCCCGTCCGCCTTCGTCACCGACACCAGCGCGCCGCCCTCGTGGAGCGGCGTCCCCTGCCAGTCGATCAGCCGGACGGTGAGAGTCGACTCGGTGACGCCGTGCGAGCCGAGCACCGGTTCGGAGACCACGACCTCGGACCGATAGTGATCGGGGCGGCCGACCCAGCTCGCGCGCCACTCCTGGAGCTTCCCGTGGAGTTGCAGGACCGGGTCCGGGTTCTGCGACTGGACCCCGCCGACCTCGAGCGACAGGTAGTAGTCGCCGGTGGCGCATCCCGCCGCCCCGCATCCGCCGTCCGCGTCGCCGGGGCGCGCGACGACCATGAACCCGACGTGCGCCGCCTTCTCGAAGACCTTGAACGGCGGCGCGCCGCACGCGGCGGGCGTGTAGAGGTTGCACGAGCACCGGCCGTCCCCGCCCATCGCCAGCGCGGCGAGCATCCCCTGCATCAGCTTCTCGGCGAGGTCGCCCGGCGTGCCGAGGACGACGTTCCTCACCGAGTCGAGCACCTCCTCGCCGGCGAGACGGTTGCCGCAGATCGCGTAGACGAGCGTCCCTTCCTGACCCTGCACCCCCCCGTGCCACGCCTGGGGGATGACCACGCCGGTGTGCACCGCCCGCCGGCCGAGGACGTCGACGACGCCGATCTGTCGGTTCTCGAACTGCGGATCGAGGACGCCGAGTCGCTCCAGCGCCACCTCCGGCGGAAGCCCCTCCTTCAGCGCCCACGCGACGACCTGACGATCGAGACCCGTCGCGTCGAACGTCGCCTGGCAGTTCGCCGCGCCCTGTCCGACCCGGACGACCGGCATCATCGCCTTCGTCCACTGGCCGTCCCAGCAGGTCGCCGACGCGACGCCGACCTCCTTCGTCTCGGTGTCGGCGAGGACGATCGACCAGGTGGCTCGCGCCGCGGGGGCGTCGAGAGCCACGAACAGCGCGGCCGCGGCGAGGCGCGTGGCGAGGGAGGCTGGCGTCAAGGTGGAGTTCACTCTCTCCGGGCCCGGCGCGCCGATGGTAACAGATCGAGCGGCGGGCCCCGGGGCTCGGGATTCGGGCCGCGGCGGGGATCGGCGCTCCCGATTCGCTCGGATGAAACGTCGTTCATGCGCGACTCAGCGGCGGTTCATCGGCGGCGGCGAGACTCTCTCGGGCCGGAGGAGTTCTCCCTCCCGTTCGAAAGGAAACGCATGAGCACCACCCGTCACCTCGACGTCCACGGCCTGACCGATCCGGGGCGGGTCCGCGAGAGCAACGAGGACCACTTCCTCGTCGCGCACCTGTCCAAGGCGATGACCGTCGAGGAATCGAGCCTCGATCTCGCCGACGGCCAATCGCTGGCGAGCGGCCGGGTCGGCGGCCTCCTCCTCGTCGCGGACGGCGTCGCCGGGCGTGCCTCCGGCGGTCGGGCCAGCGAGCTCGCCGTGGAGGCGGTGCGGCACCACGTCCTCCACACCATGCCGTGGTTCTTCCGGGTCGGCGTCGAGGAGGATCGCGATCGGCTCGCCGACGCGCTGCGGCGGGCGCTCGACGCGTCGACGAAGGCGGTCCGCGCCGCCGCCGGCCGGGACGCCGGCTGCCGGGGCATGGCGACGACCCTGACCATGGCGTACGTCCTCTGGCCGCGCGCGTGGATCGTGCACGTCGGCGACAGCCGCTGCTACCACGTCCGCGGCCCGCGGATCGAGGCGATCACGCGCGACCACACCGTCGCCCGCAGCCTCGCGGACGAAGGGCGCATGACCCTCGAGGAGGCGAGCCGTTCCCGGCTCGACCACGTCCTCTGGAACGCGATCGGCGCCGACGTCGACGAGCCCGAGCCGGACATCCACTGCCTGAACCTGCGGGTCGGCGACGCGCTGATCCTCTGCACCGACGGCCTCACGCGACACGTCCCCGACGACGCCATCCTCGACGTCGTGCGGAGCGGCGGCGGCGCGCGCCCGATCACGGAGCGGCTGGTCCGGAACGCCCTCGACGCGGGCGGAGAGGACAACGTCACCGTCGTGACCGCGCTCTTCCCGCGCGACGACGGCGGGAGCGAACGTCTCTCCCCGGTCGACGCCGCGCCGACGCCGTCCGCGCGCCCGCTCCCCGAAGCACCGCCCCCCACCCCGCGGACGCCGCCGGCCGCCCCGTCCGACGGACCGGTCGCCCCGGCCTCCTCGGAGCTCGCCCTGCGATGAACGAACCGACGAAGACGACGGCGCGCCGGCGCGACCCGGTCGCCGCCCGCCTCCTGACCGAGACGCTCCGCGGGATCCGGTCGTACGTGGTGGCCGTCGAACGCCTCGAGCGGTCGGCGCTGTCGATCCCGCTGAAGGGACTCCTCCGCGAGCACGTCGACGCCGGACGCGTGCTCCGCCCGGCGGCGCGACCGGAGGTTCCCGTCTCCGCGCCGTTCGCGCCGGAGCGGGTCGACCCGTGGCCCGAGGTCGAGGCCGCGAACGACGTGGGCCCGCTCCGCCGCCGCGGCCGCCGCCTCCTCGCCGCGCTGCGCGACGCCGAGTCGGAGAGCCTGCGCCGCTTCGTGCGGGAGCTTCGCCACGGCGCGCTCGACGACGACGTCCGGGAGGCGGTGCTGGAGGTGCTCCTCCCCCGTCAGCGGCGGCGGATCGAGCGGCTCGACCGTCTCATCGAGGCGCCGGAGGCGGCAGCAGCACCTTCAACGCGCCGGCCGCCACCCGGACCGTGACCGGGGTCCGCCCGGCCGGGTCGCCGTCGACCTGGACCTCCTGCGCCGGGTCCGCCTCGATCCGGACCTCCCGGCCGGTGAGGTGCAGGAGCGGGGCGGGGCCCCCGGGCTCCGCGTCGCGGGTCGACCGGAGCCCGAGGACGCTCGCGCCGACGGCGAGGAACGACTCGAGGTCGGCCGAACGGAGCGCGAGCACGTCGAGGCGCCCGTCCGCCGGGTCGATCTCCGTGGCGAACGTCAGCCCGCCCCGCCCGATCCGGCCGATGTTGGCGACGAGGACCGTCAGCGCCTCGAGCTCTCGCGCCTCCCCGTCGATCGTCAGGCGGTACCGGGCCGTCCGCGGCTCGCGGACCTCGGTCAGCGCGCCGTAGAGGTAGGCGAGCCAGCCGAGGCGGTCCTTCTGCTCGCGGCTCGCGTGACGGATCATCCGCGCGTCGGCGCCGAACCCGAGCCGGAGCAGCACGACCCGCTCCCCCATCTCCAGCACGTCGATCGACGTCTCCTCCGCCTCGTCTCCGACCGCTCGCGCCGCCGCGTCGAGCGTCGCCGGGAGACCGAGCTCGGTGCCGACCACGTTCCCCGTCCCGCCGGGGAGGATCACCAGCGGCACTGCCGTCCGGACCAGCGCCCCGGCCACCGCGGAGACCGTGCCGTCGCCGCCGTACGCCGCGACGCAGTCGACGCCGCGGGAGACCGCCTCCGTCGTCTGCACGGCCGCGTCCCCGTCCTTCTTCGTCACCGAACAGCTCCAGTCGACGCCGAGGCGATCGAACTCCCGGTTCAGCACCGCGAGCACCGGCTCGTCCTGTCCCGACGCCGGGTTGATGACGACGTGCACCTTCCTGCTCACGACCGCGCCTCCTCGCCCGCCTCGACCGGACCGTCCGCGCGGGCGGGGAACCGCGCGGTGAAACGACAGCCGCCGTCGGCGACGTTCTCGGCGTCGATCGTCCCGCCGTGCAGCTCGGCGACGCGACGCGCGATCGCCAGCCCGAGCCCGCTTCCGCGCGTCCGCTCGCCCTCCGCCTGGACGAACCGGTCGAACAGCGTCGGCAGGAGCTCCTCCGGGATGCCGGGCCCGTGGTCGCGGACCTCGATCGCGAGCCCGCCGCCCGGCCGGGAGAGCTCGACCGTCACCCGCTCGTCCGGCGGCGAGAAGCGGACGGCGTTCCGGACCAGGTTCTCGATCATCGTCTGCAGGAGCTCCGGGTCGCCGAGCCGTTCGACGTCCTCCTCGTCCGCCGCGCCCTCCTCCGGCATCGCGAGCCGGGGGACGACGCGCACGCGGTGGAGGCTCGAGACCGGCTCGACGTGACGGACCGCGTCGAGCACGACGTCGTTCCACTCGACCGGGACCCTCCGCGTGAGCCGCTCCCCCTGATCGGCGCGCGTCAGCGTCAGGAACGACTCCACCAGGCGACCGAGGTGGCGCATCTCCTCCTCGACGCTCTCGGCGAACTCCCGCGCCCGCTCCGGATCGACGTCCCCGCTCCGCACGACCTGCGCCTCGGTCAGCAGGACCGCGATCGGCGTCTTCAGCTCGTGCGACACGTTGCTGATGAACGACTCCTGCGCGCGATACCCGGCCTCGATCCGCTCCAACGCGTCGTTCAGCTCGTCGCGGAGTCGCTCGACCTCCTCGTCGTTCGTGTCGACCTCGAGGCGCGCGTGGAGGCTCTCCGGCGCCACCGACTCGGCGGCGGTCACGAGCTCCTCCAGGGGCTGCATCAGGTCGCGCCGGACCAGCCACATCGCGAGGAGCGCCGCGACCGCGCCGGCCCCCACCGCGAACGCCGCGACGCCGAGCCGCGTGGCGGGGACGCCGAACGACAGGAGCGCCGCGGCGACGAGCGCGGCGACGACGGCGACGACGACGACGAAGGGACCGAGCCGCACGCGCCTCACTCCCGCCCGAAGCGGTACCCGGTGCCGATGACCGTGTGGATGAGCGGCTCGTCGAAGTCCCGGTCGATCTTCTTCCGGAGGGCGGAGACGTAGACGTCGACGACGTTGCTCTCCGGCTCGTAGTTCATGTCCCAGACCTTCTCGACGATGCTCGTGCGCGTCAGCACGCGCTCGGGGTTGCGCATCATGACCTCGAGGAGCGCGAACTCGCGGGACGAGAGCTTCACCTCGACGCCGGCGCGGATCGCCTTCTGCTTCTTCAGGTCGAGCACGAGGTCGTGGAACTCGAGCGTGCTCGCCTCGGTCGCCTCCCCGCGGCGGAGGAGCGCGCGGACCCGCGCCAGGAGCTCGTCGAACTCGAACGGCTTGGTGAGGTAGTCGTCCGCGCCCGCGTCGAGGCCGGCGACCTTGTCCTTCGTCCCCGAGAGGGCGGTCAGCATCAGGACCGGCGTGGTCACGCCGCGCCGGCGGAGGTTCCGGCAGACGTCGACGCCGTCGCGGTCCGGCAGCATCAGGTCGAGGACGATCGCGTCGTACACGCCGGTCCCCGCCTCGTCCTCTCCCTCGAAGCCGGTGGCGCAGACGTCGACGGCGTACTTCTGCTCCTCCAGGCCGCGACGGATCGTCGCCGCCATCTTCGGGTTGTCCTCGATCACCAGGATCCTCATGCGTGCCTCGGTCGGTTCGCCGTTCTCCGGGACATGAAGCTCGTCTCATGCCGGCCTCAGGCCGGGTTCAGCGCCGCGGTCGAAGATGTCACCGGGTCGTGACGCCTCGTCCGGCCCGACCGAACGGAACGAAAGGACCCCGCATGAACACCACGCTCGACACCCGCGCGCCGATCCCCGACCCGCAGTCCGGCTCTCGCCGCGAACTCGACTCCATCCTACGCTGGAACTGCCTCGCGCTCGCGGTCGCGGCGGGAGCTTGCGCGGTCGCCGTCCTGGCGAGGTCGAACACGGCGGCGGTCGTCGGCGCCTTCGCGGTGATCGCGTTCATCGTCGGCACGTCGGTCGAGAACCGTCTCGACGAGCGGGCGACGTGAGCGAGCGCGCCCGCGGACTCACCTCCTCAGGCGCGCCGCCAGCTCCTCGTGGCCGCCGGCGTCCGCCCAGCCGGCCGGCGTCGCGTCGTGCACCGCGTCCTTCCGGCCGACGTCGGCGTCGCGGGCCAGGAGGAGGTCGACGACCTCGTCGTGTCCGCCGTGCGCCGCCTCGTGGAGCGCCGTGACGCCGCGGTCGGGCGCCGCGCCGATCGGAACGCCGCGATCGAGCAGCCAGGCGACGACGTCCCGTCGCCCGTGCTGCGCCGCCCGCACCAGGGCCCGCCCCCGCGTCGCCGCGTCCGCGTCCTCGAACAACCGCGCGACCTGGCGCACGAGCCCGAGTCCCGCCGCCGCCGCGAGATCCTCCACGCGCGCCCCGGCGTCGACCAGCGCCCGCGCCGCGTCGAGATGTCCGAACTCCAACGCGAGTCGGAGCGGCGCCCCCGCGTCGTCGACGCCGTCCGGCTTCGCGCCCCTCGCCAGGAGGAGCCGCACCACGTCGACCTGCACCCCCGCCTCGACCGGGTGCCCGCTGGTGACGAGCAGCGCGAGCGGCGTCTGGTTCGCGTCGCCGCCGTACGTCCCGGCCCGCGCGTCGACCTGGGCGCCGCGGTCGAGGAGGAGCTCGGCGATCTCCCTCAGGTTGGCGGGCGAGGTCTGTCGCCGCAGCTCGATCCCGTTCGCCGCGACGTAGTGGAGGAGCGTGCACCGGTGCCCGTACGGCGACGCGTCGGTGACGAGGTCGCCGTCGAGGTCGAGGGCGGTCCGGAGCGAGTCGAGGCGCCCGTCGACGACCATGTCGGCCGCGCGCTCGAACGCCGGCCGGAGCCGCCGGTCGCACCCCGCCTCGACCTCGTCCCACCCGTCGAAGCCGTGCTCGATCGCCGTCGCCTCGCGGGCGTCCTCGATCGTGACGTCCGCCGCGAGGATCGCGTCCGCCTCCCGCATGAACAGCCGCTTCAGCCCGCGGAGCGGCACCGCGCAGTCGGAGTCGCCGCTGGCGTGCTCCTCGATCAACGCCGCCGCGAGCCGGTCGAGGACGTCCTTCACCGGCGCGTCGCCCGGCCCGTCCTCCCCGAAGACGCGGACGAACCGCCGCTTCGAGATCACGACGTGCGGGTGGACGCGGCGAACCTGCTCTTCGGTCACGGGGCGGCCTCCACGGGGCGATAGGCGGGGATCTCGATCGGGTCGCGGACGGGAAGGTAACGCAAGCGCCGCACCTCTCCGCCGATCTCGACGTCGATCTCCACCGGCTTCTCGACGTCGTTCCAGTACGCGGTCAGGCCGTGGAGCGGCATCCCGTCGCGAAGCCCCGCGGCCGCGGCGGCCGAGCCCGGCCGGACCCCGGTCACCGCCCGCGCCGCGCGGGACGCCTCGACGTCGAACCCGAGCTCGAACGCCCCCCACGGCCGGGTCGTCCGGACCGACGGCGGTTCGTCGATCCGCGCCGGCAGCTCGATCGTCGCGCCGTGGACGACGACGTCCCGCAGGTGCGCGGCGGTCGCGGGGGAGGTCCACCGCTCGAACTCCGCCAGCAACGACGCGGTCGAGACCCGCGCGCCGTCCGCGACCGCCGCCGCGTGCAGCGAGCGCATCAGGTCGTCGAGGCTCCGCGCGCCGCGCGACGCCTCCCGGATCGCCTGGTCGACCACGAGCGCCACGAGGTCCCCCCGCCGGTACGGCAGGTCCTTCAGCGCTTCGTCCGTCCAGAACCCGCCGACGATCTCCCCGTTCGGCGCCGCGCGGGCCGGGCTCGTCCAGTACTCCCGGATCGATCGGTTCAGCGACCGGACCGTCCCGTCGAGCGACTCGAGCCCCTCCCGATGCAGGATCCGCCGCGCGTAGAAGTCGGTGAACCCCTCCGAGAACCAGTACGCCTCCTCCTCCGGATCCTCGCGCCCGATGTCGATCCCGTTCCAGTGGTGGAAGCACTCGTGGGCGAGGAGGCGGCGCACGCCGGCGGCGCCGATCGTCCCCGGGGCGAGCGTCGCCCCCGGCGCCATGAAGAGGGCGAAGCTCTCGGTCAGGCCCGTCCCTCCGAACCGGAACGAGAGGTCCGCGTCGGCCCCGATCGGGACGAGCGACACGAGGTACGCCGGGTGGTCCCAGTCCGCGAAGAACGCCCGCTCCGCCCGGACGATCCGCTCGACGAGGTCGACGAACTGCCCGTCCCGGAACGCCCAGCGCGATCCGTGCAGTCCGACGACGAGCGGCGCCCCCCGGATCTCGCGCTCGTGGACCCGCACGTCGCCGGCCAGGAAGACCGCGTGCCGGAACCGGTCGAACGGGAGCTCGACGACGTGCGGACCCGGCCCGCGCGAGAACGACGACAGCGCCTCGCCCCGGAAGCCGTCGAAGCGGAGCGAGATCCGGACCGGCGCGTCGTCGTCGAGATGCTCCGGCGAGACGAGGGCGACCGCGCCGATGGCGTGGAACAGGTCCGGCGTCACGATCGGCCGGTACTGGTCGCCCCAGTCGGGCGCGAGACGCTCGTCCGGCGTGGAGAGGGTCCAGACCGCGCGCGCGACGCTCCCCGGCGGCCCCTCCAGCCGCCACCGGTGCGGGTCGGGGCGCGCGGTCGACCACGCGGCGCCGTCCGCGTCGACCCACCGGAGGTCGCGGATCTCCTCCCCGCACGGCGCGACGCCGCCCCACGACTCCGCCGCGGCGAGCGTCAGGACGCCGTCTTCCGGGATCGCGCAGGAGAGCGACGCCTCGACCCGCCGGTCGTCGATCCGCCGGAAGACGACCGCGACCTCCGCGTCGACCGCCGGCGACGACGACGACGCTCCCCGTGCGTCCGCGCCCGTCGAGCCGGACGGGAGGGACGACGGCGTGGAGCAGCCGAGGCCGAGCACGGCCAGGGAGATCGCGAGGTGTTCGCGCATCCGCCCCAGGATAGGGCCGCCCCGACGGCCGTGGTAACGTGCGCGGAATGCGTCTCCTCGCCCTCCTCCTGCTGCTCTCGCCGCCCCCTCCCGCCGGCCAGGACGGGGCCGCGCCGCCCGGACTTCCGCCGGGGCCGGTCTGGGGGCGCGACACCCTCCCGCCCGAGGACGCGAACTCCGTCTTCGCGACCTCCGACGGCTGCGCGAACTGCCACGGGGGCGAGAAGAACTCGAGCACGCTGGTCGACGCCCGCGGCCACGACGTCACGCCGTACGGGACCTGGGCCGGCACGACGATGGCGCACTCGTTCCGCGACCCGTACTTCCGGGCCCAGCTCGAGCGGGAGGTCGAGCGGGCCCCCGAAAACGAGGCGGCGATCGTCGAGCTCTGCACCCGATGCCACGCGCCGATGGCGTCCCACACCGCGCGCCTCTCCGGCGAACCGCTCCGCACGATCGCGGCCCTCGACGCGATGCCCTTGGCCGAGGACGGCGTCTCGTGCGCGGTCTGCCACCAGATCGCTCCCGAGGGGCTGGGCACGCACGCGAGCTTCACCGGCCGGTTCGACGTCCACCCCGGGCGTCGGCTGTACGGTCCGTACGACGTCCTCGCGACCGGACCGATGGCGTCGAACACGGCGTACACGGCGGCGCAGTCCGACCACGTCGGATCGTCGGCGCTCTGCGGCTCCTGCCACGTGCTCGACGCGCACGGGTTCCTCGAGCAGGCGACGTACCTCGAGTGGCGGAACTCGCAGTACCAGGACGAGGTCGACCCGCTCCCGGACGTCGCGGCCGGCTGCGGCGACTGCCACGTGCCGCGGGTCGAGGCGCTGTCGATCGACCGCCCGACGCAGGGCTTCCCGTTCGACGTCTCCATCCGCCCCGACGCCCATTCGCACGGCATCGTCGGCGGGAACGCGTTCCTGCTCGACCTGATGGCGGACCATCGAGAAGAGCTCGGGATCGAGACGTCGGCCGAGGTGCTCCGGCGCGCGGCCGACGCGACTCGGGTGCAGCTCCGCCACCGGACCGCGGCGCTGGAGATCGGGAACTTCCGGGACGACGAGCGCGTCCTCCGGTTCGACGTCACGGTCTGGAACGCGACCGGCCACAAGTTCCCGAGCGGCTACCCGTCGCGCCGCGCCTGGCTGGAGGTGCAGGTCCGCCTCGGACGGCAGGTCCTCCTCCACTCCGGCGCGCCCGAGCCCGGCTTCGGCGGGATCCTCCAGCTCGACGAACCGTTCGGCGTCCCCCACCGGCGGCAGATCTCGCGGTCGCGACACGTGCAGATCTACGAGATGGTGGCCGAGGACGCGGAGGGGCGCCCGACGACCGTCCTGACCGAGATGACGAAGGTCCGAAAGGACAACCGTCTCCTCCCGATCGGCTGGGCGCCGGACGGTCCGCACGCCGAGCGGACGCGGCCGGTCGGCGTGGAGGGGGACGACGACTTCGGACCGGGCTCCGACACGGTGACGGTCGCGCTCCGGAAGCCGGCCGTCGGTCGCGTGACCGTGGTGGCGCGCCTCTGGTACCAGTCGATCGCCCCGCACTGGACCGACGCCCTCGCCGACTCGAAGAGCCCGGCCGCCGATCGGTTCTTCACCTGGTACTACAAGGACGACCCCGCGCCCGAGCTGATCGCCGGCGCGGTGGCCCGGGACCCCCGAGACGACCGATGAGCGACGCACCGAAGCACACCACGACGTACTGGGACTACATCCGGGTCAAGGAGCTCCTCTCCCTCCAGACCGGGCTCGCCGGGGACGAATCGGAGCTCGCGTCCGACGAGGTCGTCTTCATCACCGTGCACCAGGTGTACGAGCTCTGGTTCAAGCTCGCGCTGAAGGACCTCGAGGCGGCGCGCGACCACTTCGCGCAGCCCCACGTCCCCGACGACCGGATGGCCGGCGCGTGCCGGAAGCTCGAGCGGTTGCTCGTGATCTTCCGGCTGGCGTCCGACCACTTCCCGCTGATCGAGACGCTGACGACGCGCGACTACCTCGAGTTCCGCGACAAGCTCTTCCCGGCGAACGGAGGGCAGTCGGCGCAGTTCCGCGAGCTCGAGATCCTGTTCGGGCTCGACGTCGAGAACATCCGGCTCCCGTACGTGACCGGCGGGTCGTTCGAGGAGGTGCTCCGGTCGCCCGACGGCTCGACGGGGTGGTCGCTCGAGCGCGTGAAGGCGCGGCAGGCCGACCGGCCGACGTTCCGCGAGGCGATCGACGCGTGGCTCTACCGGACCCCGATCGAGGGCTCGACGCCGGACCGGGCGGACGACGCGGCGCGGACCGACGCGTTCATCGACGCCTACCTCGCCGCGCACCGGAAGGCGATCACCGAGCTCGCCGACAACGTCCTCGCGAGCGTCCCCGCGGACGAGGCGCCGACGCTGAAGGCGCGCTACGACGCCGAGATCGAGCAGGCAGCGCACTTCCTCCGCGCGGAGGACGTCGACGAGGCCGCGCGCCCGCACCGGCGCCGCGTCCGGACGGCGGCGCTCTACATCGAGATCTACCGCGAGCTCCCCCTCCTCGCCTGGCCGCGGAAGGTGCTCGACCTGATCGTCGCGGTCGAGCAGGCGTTCGTCTCGTACCGGCAGCGCCACGCCCGGATGGCCGAGCGGATCATCGGCCGCCGCGTCGGCACCGGCGGCTCGTCCGGCGTCGACTACCTCGACCAGACGGCGCTCGCCTATCGCATCTTCCCCGACCTCTGGGCGGTCCGGACGGTCCTCGTCCGCCGCGACCTCCTGCCGGATCCGTCCCACACCGAGGAGTACGGGTTCCGGTACGGGGGGTGAGCGGGGCGGGGCGAACGCCGGTCGCCGGAGCTGGCGGGGCGGGTCGCGCCGCCGTACGCTCTCCCCGCGTCGAGATCTCGCCTTCCCGAGGAACCCCATGAAGACGCTCGCGTGCCTCGCCCTTCTCGCGGTCGGACTCTCGACCGCGCAGGATCCGCCCCCTCCCGCCGAGCGCCGACCCGAGCACGAGTGGCTGCGGCAACTCGTGGGCGACTGGCGCGTCTCCTCCGAGGCGACGATGGAGCCGGGCGGCGAGCCGATGCGCAGCGAGGGCTCCGAGCAGGTCCGCAGCTTCGGAGACCTGTGGGTCGTGTGCGAGGGGACCGCCGACTTCGGGGGCGACCCGTTCCGATCGATGATGACCCTCGGCTACGACCCGGACCGCGAGGCGTTCGTCGGAACCTGGATCGACACGATGCAGACCCACCTGTGGACATACGTCGGATCGCTCGACGAGGCGCGCCGCGTCCTCACGCTCGAAGCGGAGGGTCCGTCGTTCGGAGACCCGACGAAGACGGCTCTCTACCGCGACGTGATCACGATCGAGGGCCCGGACCACAAGGTGCTGACCTCGTCGATCCGGGGCGAGGACGGCGCCTGGACCACGTTCCTGCGAGCCGACCACCGCCGCGACCGCTGACCGCGACGCCTGCTACACTCCGCGGCTCGCCCCCGCGGAGAACCTCGATGCGCCTCGCCCTCCTCGCCCTCCTCGTCCCCCTCGTCGCCCTCGTCGCCCTCGCGCTCGCCTCGCCGGGCGCGGCCCAGAAGCTCGGCCCGAAGAAGGAGGCGGCGGTCGAGTTCGTCGTCGCCCAGGAGAAGAAGCTCGTCTCGATGAGCGACGCGATCTGGGCGCTGGCCGAGACCGCGCTGGAGGAGGACGGGTCATCGGAGCTCCTGGCGAGCTACGCCCAGCAGAAGGGGTTCCGGGTGACGCGCGGCGTCGCCGGGATGCCGACCGCGTTCGTGGCCGAGTACGGCGAGGGGCGTCCGATCCTCGGGATCATGGGCGAGTACGACGCCCTCCCCGGCCTCTCGCAGCAGGCGAAGCCGGAGAAGGCGCCGCGGATCGTCGGGGGCGCCGGGCACGGCTGCGGGCACAACCTGTTCGGCGCGGCGAGCCTCGGCGCCGCCGTCGCGATCAAGAAGCTGATCAAGCAGGGGATGCTCGAGGGGACGATCCGGTTCTACGGGACGCCGGCCGAGGAGTCGGTCGGGGGGAAGCTGTACATGGTGCGGGACGGCCTGTTCGACGACGTCGACGTGGCGATCGCGTGGCACCCGAGCAGCGACGTCCGCTCGGACACGGAGGGGAGCCAGGCCCTCGTCGACTTCGTGGTCGAGTTCCGGGGGAAGGCGTCGCACGCCGCGTACGACCCGTGGAACGGGCGGAGCGCCACCGACGCTCTCGAGCTGTTCACGTTCGCGCTGAACCAGATGCGCGAGCACGTCCGCCCGACGGTCCGCATGCACTACGCGATCGTCGACGGCGGCGACGTGCCGAACGTCGTGCCGGAGTACGCGAAGCTCTGGTGCTGGATCCGCGACTCGAACCACTCGAGCGTCGACCGGCTGCTCGAGCGGGCGCGGGACATCGCGAAGGGGGCCGCCCTCTGCGCCGGGGTCGAGGGGGAGCTGACGGTGCAGTCCGGCGACTACGAGTTCCTCGTCAACTGGACCGGACAGCGGCTCGTGCAGGAGAACCTCGAGCTCCTCGGCGCGATCCCGTTCACGGAGGAGGAGCACGACTTCGCCCGCAGGCTCCAGGTCGCCTGCGGGGTCGAGCCGACCGGACTGAACGCCGGGGTCGAGCCGCTCGTCGAGCACCCGGGAGAACCGCGCGGGGGATCGACCGACGTCGCCGACGTCAGCTGGGTCACGCCGACCCTCCACCTCTCGGTCACCACCGCGCCGGCGAGGACGCCGTGGCACGCCTGGCCGGTCGTCGCCTGCGCCGGCCACTCGATCGGGCACAAGGGGATGATGCACGCCGCGAAGGCGCTCGCGGTCACCCTCGTCGACCTCGCCCGCGACGAGGAGCTCCGCGGGCGGATCCGCGACGAGTTCGAGCAGCAGACCGCGGGGACGACGTACCGCGGCTACATCCCGGACGGACCGCCGCCGATCCCCGAGGACTGACGCGCCCGACCGCTCAAGCCGACCCCCCTCGGGTGACGACGACGAGGAGGGAGCCTCCCTCCATGACCGACGTCCTCCTCGGCCGCCAGCCGATCCTCGACCGGGACGAGCGCGTCCACGGGTACGAGCTCCTCTGCCGGTCCGAGGGCGCCGCGCGGGCGAGCGCGCTCGACGGGGACCGGCTGACCGCGACCGTCGTGCTGAACGCGTTCGTCGAGCTCGGCGTCGACGCGCCCCCGGACCCGGGTCCGACGTTCGTGCGGATGACGGCCCGGTTCCTCCTCGAGCGGCTCTACCTCTCGCTCCCGAAGGAGCAGGTCGTCCTGACGCTCGGCGTGGACGACGCCCCGTCGCCGGCGGTGGTCGACGCGCTCCGCGCCGCCCGGATGCGCGGCTTCCGGACCGCGCTCGACCGCGTCGACGGTCGCCCCGCGCCGACGCGCCTCCTCCGCTTCGTCGAGTTCGCGCGCGTCGACGTCGCCGCCCTCGGGATCGACGCGGCGGCGGCGCTCGGTCCGACGCTGCGGGACGCCGGCGTGACGCCCGTCGCCACCAAGGTCGAGACGCGCGACGCGTTCGACGCCTGTCGGAACGCCGGCTACGCCCTGTTCCAGGGGTTCTTCTTCCGGCGCCCGGACGTCGTGCGCGCGCGCCGCGTCCCGACGGCGCGGCTGCCGGTCGTCGAGCTCCTCGCGCGCGTCCGGGACCCGGAGGTCGACCTCCGACGCCTCGTCCGCCTCGTCGAGGCGAACCCGACGCTCGGCGTCCACATCCTCCGAATGGCGAAGGCCCCGTCCGACGGCGACGCGGGCTCGATCGTCTCGATCCGTCATGCGGTCCAACGGCTCGGCCTGGAACGCGTGCGGAGCGGGTTGACGCTCCTGCTGCTCACCGACGTCGACGAGAAGCCGCCGGCGCTCGCCACCGCCGGCCTGGTGCGCGCGCGGACGTGTCGCCTCCTCGCCCGCCGGATCGGGAACCCGCGCGAGGAGGCGTTCTTCTCGACCGGCCTCTTCTCGATCCTCGACGCCGTGCTCGACCTCCCGCTCGCGGAGGCGCTCGAGACCGTCGCCGTCGCCCCCGCGCTCCGGCGCTCGATCCTCGAACGGAACGACCTCCCGGGGCTCGCGCTCGAGGCGGCGCTGTCGTGCGAGGAGGGGCGGGCGCCGGCGGAGGACGCGTTCGCCCGGTTCGGGTTCCGAGCGATCCGCGAGGCGCACCTCGAAGCGCTCCGGTGGGCCCGCCGACGCGGCTCGACCTCCTGATCTCGCTGCATCCGGGAGCGGCGGTACGTCGCACCATGCAGTCCAAGGAGGTACCCGTGAGTTCGACCCATCGCCCCGTCCCGTTCGACCTTCCCGACGACTCCCGCGAGTTGGCCATCGAGCAGCTCCAGAGCTGGCTCCCCCACCTGATCGCGCTCGGACTGCGTCTGAAGCAAGCGCACTGGAACCTGCGCGGCGCCCGATTCAAGTCGGTCCACGAGCAGCTCGACGAGATCCTCGAGGACGTGCGCGCCGGCGTCGACGACGTCGCCGAGCGGATCGTGACGATCGGCGGCGCCGCCGACGGCCTGCCGCAGACGGTCGCGAGCGAATCCGCCTTCGCGACGTTCCCGAGCGGCCTCCTGACCGTCGACCAGGCGATCGGCGCGATCTGCGACGACCTCGCCGCGACGGTGAAGCACGGCCGCGCCGCCCTCGGCAAGCTCGCCGAGGCGGACCCGGTCAGCGAGGATCTCGCGATCGGCGTGATCGGCGGTCTCGAGAAGCACCACTGGATGCTCGGCTCGCAGCGCGAGCTCTGAGCGCGTCGCCCCGCGCCCCGGCGGAGGGACGCCCCGGCTCCGGGGTGTCCCTCCGCGTCGTCTCGACCCGGTCCCGCCCACCCTCCGGAGCGCCCCGGCGTCACCCGGCGGTCCGCTTCGTCACCCCGCCTCCCCGCCGCACCCGTCCGCGAGCCCTCCCCGGCGCCTCGAACGCCCCGGCACGCCCCTTGCATCGCGAGCGCCGCCCCCCTTCCCCCGAGGAGATCATGCACGCCGCGATCCCGTCCGCGCTCTCGCTGATGCTCGCCACGTTCCTTCCCCCGTCCGACACCGATCGCATCACCCTCCTCCGCGTCGACCCCGAGGCGAAGGGGGCGCGGCTGTTCCTCACCTCGAACCGCCCCGACGGGCCGGCCGCGGACTTCGTCGGCGGGCTCCTCGCGAACGCGACGAAGGGGCCGCGGACCACCGGCAAGAAGGCGGCGCGGTTCGCGTTCCCGCTCGACCGGGACGGGGACGGCATCGACGAGGTGGCGTTCGTGATCGAGCGGACGAAGGCGAAGGACGGGCCGCTCGAGCTGATCGTCCACCGCGCCCCCCAGGGGACGAGCGGCAAGCTGAAGAAGACGGTCCTCCGGGTGAAGAAAGGGGGAATCGGGCACGCCTCGGGCGCCGAGGCGGTCACCGCGGTCGGCGCGGCGGACCTCGACGGCGACTCGCGCGACGAGCTGCTGATCGTCACGACGTCGGCCGGAGGGGCGCAGTCGTTCGCGGCGTACGTCCTGCCGGAGAAGAAGAAGGCGAAGTCGCTCCCCTCGCCGCTCGCGACCGCCGGGGTCGCCGGGTCGGCGAGCGACGCGATCGTCTCCCTGTTCGGCGCGGACGCCGACGGAGACGGGGCCGACGAGCTCGTCCTCCTCCGTCGCACTCCGGCCGGGGATCGGATCGAGGTGAGGGAGGCGCCCGTGGGATCGGCGGCGACGCTCCCCTCGCCGATCGCGTCGACGACGACCGTCCTCCCGCCGGCGACGTTCTCGAACGACTCGGTCGCCGCGATCGCGCCGTTCGGCGACGGCGAGCCGCACCTGTTGCTGGCGCAGACCGGACCGGGCGACGCGGCGCGGCTGGTGGTCCACGCGCTCCCCGACGGGCTCGGGCAGGCGATCGGAGCGCCGCTCCTCAGCGACGTCACGCTCGGCCTCCCGACGGTCGGCGCGCCGCTGTTCGCCGCGTTCGCGACCCGTGGCGAGGCGGAGAAGTCGCCGCTCGAGAAGCTGACCGGCGGGTGGCGCCTGACCCTCGCCGGCGTCCCGCCGACCGAGGGGCCGGCGCCGACGTACGGCCCGATCGACGCGATCGCCCTCCTCGACGGGACGACCCTCACCCTGGTCGACGGCGAAGGGTCGCCGGTCGACGCGGACCTCTCGGCGGTCGACTTCCCGAGCGGGCCGGTGACGTTCGCGAACTCCGAGGTCACGTACCCGCTCGCCGGCGACCAGTCGGTCACCCTCACCTTCGGGGCGTCGACGCTCGAGGTGATCGACGGCACGTACCACATCCACGGCGCCAGCGGAGTCCCGGTCGGCGTCGTCCTGGACGACGAGGGGGAGGAGGTCGGACCGATCGTCTCCTGGACCTGGGAGCGGAAGTAGCGCGGTCGCGCCGTCGGCCGTCCGCGTCGAGTCCGGACCGTGGATTCGTCGGCGCCCGGGGGAGGAGCGCGCGCGTTCTCGCGCTATCCTCCCCCCATGCTCGGCGTCGAGTCGCTGGCGAAGCTCCTGGGGAACGCCAACCCGTTCAAGCACGGGGACGCGGCGCTCGGCCTCGCCGCCGCGGACGATCGCGAGCGGGAGGGGGCGCGCGCCGCGCTGTCCGAGATCCCGGTCCGGCGCCTCCACGAATCGCCCGTCCACGAGGACGACGTCCAGCGTCTCGCGTGGTCGACGGTCGACCCGGCCGCCTACGCGCGCGTCGCCGACCGGACGTTCGGCGACCTGAGGACGCTCCTCCTCCGCGCCGAGCCGGACGAGATCATGGCCGCCGCGCGCGGGCTCTGCTCGGACGCCATCGGCGCGGTGGTGAAGCTCTGCTCCGACGAGGAGCTGACCGCGATCTCCGCGAAGCTGTTCCACCCGCTCCCCGGCTCGACCGTCGGCGCGGCCGGCCGGCTCGGCGCGCGGATCCAGCCGAACTCGCCGACCGACCACCCGGAAGACATCTTCTGGCAGGTCCTCTGCGGGTGGTCGTACGCGACGGGCGACGTCCTCCTCGGCACGAACCCGGTCGACGGCACGCCCGAGTCGGTGGCGCGGATCGAGCGGACGCTGAAGGACCTCGTCGACACGTTCGGCCTCTCCGACGTCCTCCCGCACTGCGTCCTCGCGCACGTCGACGTCCAGGCCGCGGTCGAGCGACGCGAGCCGGGGTCGACCCGCCTCTGGTTCCAGTCGCTCGCGGGCACCGACTCGGCGAACCGGACGTTCGACCTCTCGACCGACAAGATGCTGCGGCACGCGGCGGCGCGCACGGGACGGTTCGGCCTCTACCTCGAGACCGGACAGGGGGCCGACTTCACGAACGGGCACGGCCACGGCTTCGACATGGTCCTGCACGAGGCGCGGAAGTACGGCTTCGCCCGCGCGCTGAAGGAGCGGGTCGCGGAGGCGCGGACCGACGGCGCCGGCCCGTGGCTGCACGTGAACGACGTCGCCGGGTTCATCGGACCGGAGGTGTTCGAGGAGAAGGACCAGCTCGTCCGCTGCTGCCTCGAGGACCTCGTCATGGGGAAGCTGCACGGGCTGACGATCGGGCTCGACGTCTGTTCGACGCTCCACATGAAGGTGTCGCTCGACGACCTCGACGAGTGTCTCGACCGCGTCGTGCCCGCTCGCCCGGCGTACCTGATGGCGCTGCCGACGCGGAACGACCCGATGCTCAGCTACCTGACCACGTCGTTCCAGGACCACGTACGTCTGCGGACGGAGCACGGGCTCCGTGTCGACGACCGGATGGCCGCCTTCTTCCGTCGCCTCGGCGTGGTCGACGCGGACGACCGGCCGACCGATCGGTTCGGCGACCCGCTGCACGTCTGGGTCCGCTACCGGCGCGCGAAGGGGGACGACCGCCCGGAGGCCGAGCTCCGCGCCGAGGGGGAGCGCGCGGTCGCCGCGGTCGAGGCGCGCGGCGTCCCGATCGCCCGCGGTCGCGGGGCACAGCCGTGGGACCTCGCGCCCGCGCTCGACCGGCGGATCCGGGCCCTCTACCACGACGCGAAGGAGTCGCTCCACGCGTCGCTCGACCACGACTGGGTCGCCGCGATCGACGGCGCCGTGCCACTCGCGACCGAGACGACCGACCGCGACGACTACGTCCGCCGCCCTCCCGCCGGCGAACGCCTCTCCGCCGAGTCGACGCGGACCGTCGAGCGCCTCCGCGACGCGCGCCCCGCCCCGCCCGAGGTGCAGATCGTGGCGAGCGACGGCCTGAACGCGCGCGCGCTCCAGGACGAGGGGCACGCCGTCCCGTTCCTCGCCGCGCTCCGCGCCGCGCTCGCCGACAGCGGCGTCTCCGTCGCGGACGAGACGCTCGTCCTCCGCGGCGGCCGCGTCCGCGCCGGCTACCGGATCGGCGAGCTCCTCTTCGGCCGCGCGACCGACGAACTCCGCCGCACGATCGTCCACGTCATCGGCGAGCGCCCCGGCTCCGGCCACCACGCCTTCTCCGTCTACGTCACCACCGCGCCGACCTACGTCTGGGCGAAGCCGCGGAAGGTCGACCACGACGCGACGAAGGTCGTCTCCGGCGTCGCCGACACCGCGCTGCCGCCGGAGGAGGCGGCGGCGGCGGTGGCGAAGATGGTGAGAGAGGGACGGTAGGAGCCCGGGCACGAGCGCTCGCGCTCGTTCGACGGCCGACGGAACGGACCGCGGCCCGGATGGTCGACCCCGGCGCGGACCGTCCGGAGTACCCTCGACCTCGCCGAACCCGTCCATTCCATCTCCGGGAGACCGTGACATGCGACGCATCCTCCGTCCGGCGACCGTCCTGTCGTTCCTCCTCCTCTCGGCCGCGCTCGCCCACGGGGCCGGGAAGGTGTTCGTGGTGCAGCAGGCGAGCCCGGGGATCGACGGCGACTCGATCCCGAACGCGCTCCTCCAGGCGGGGGACGGGGACACGATCCTGGTGAAGCCGGGGGCGTACGCGACCGCCACCGTCACCAAGGGCGTGGCGCTCGTCGGCGACGTCGGCGCGACCGGGACGCGGCCCACGCTGCGGCACGTCTTCGTCCAGGGCGTCCCGGCGACGTCGCGCGTCCTCCTGCGCGGGCTCGAGATCGAGGCGCCGAACGCGATCGGCGGCGGCGCGACGGCGCTCGAGATCGACGGGTGCGCGGCGGCCGTCCTGGTCGAGGACTGCTCGGTCCGGATCGCCGGCGCCGCGTCCCAGAACTCGCCCTCCGTGTTCGTCCGGGCGTCCGGTCGCGTCGTGATCACCCGCTCGGAGATCCGAGGAAACGAAGGGGTCGGCGTCCTCGCCGGACGCGGCGTCCGCGCGGAGAACTCCGACGTCTCGCTCTACTCGTGCGAGGTGCGCGGCGGCCGCGGCTTCGACGCGAACCCGTTCCCGTTCGCGCCGACGCCGGCCGAGGACGGCGCGGTCGCGATCGACGTCGTCGGCGGGCGGGTCCTCCTCGCCGGCAGCTCGGTCACCGGCGGCGGCGGCGGCCACGGCATCCTCGGCCCGACCGGCTGCCTCGCGGCGGGCGACGGCGCGGTCGGCCTCCGCCTCGACGGCGGCGCCGCGGCGCACCGGCTCGACACGTCGATCGCCGGCGGCGCGGCCGGCGTCGACGCCGCCGGCTGCCCTCCGGTCGCCGTCCCCGCCCCGCCGCTCGACCTCGCGAACGGGACGATCTCGACGATCGCCGAGTCGATCCGCACCCTGAACATCGTCTCACCCGTCCGCGAGGGGACGTCGGCGCAGCTCACGCTCACCGGCCCGCCCGGCGAGAACGCGGTCCTCCTCCTCGCCGCGACCGCCGATCCCCTGTTCGCCCCCTCGACCCTCTCCGGCACGCTCCTCGTCTCCCTCTCGCCGCCGCCGCTCGCCCTCACCCTCGGCCCGGTCCCGCCCGGCGGGACGCTCCAACTCGCCGCCCCGCTCCCGGCGAACCTCCTCTCCCCGCCGCTCGACTTCGTCGAGTTCCACGCCCAGGTCCTCGTCGGAGGCGCGGGCGGATTCGGTGTCCTCGGCAGCGGCAGTTCGGTGACCCTGCTCGACGCGGCGCTGTAGGGACGCCCGCGGCGGCGGTACGATCGGGGCCGACGCAAGGTCCGTCCGAAAGCCACCCCCCCATGACCCCACGGCCCATTCGGTCCGAGGAAGATCGCCGTGCAATCGTCGAGGCGATCGATCTCCGCATCCAGAGCGGCGGAATGACCCACCGCGAGGCGACCCGCCTCGAAGGGGTCTCCGACGCCCTCGTCCACGCCTGGCGGCGCAAGATGAAGGGCCCGGCCGAGTCGACCCTCCGCCGCGCCGCGAAGCGGGACGCGACGCAAACGCCTCCGCCCGTCCCGGACCGCACGAGGCTTCCCGTCGCGGAGGTCGACGTCGAGGTCGCGGCGGAGATGCTGCAGAAGGTCCGGGCCGGAGGGAAGGCGGTGCTGCAGTTCGACGGAGACGGCTGGCAGGTGCGGGTGGTTTGAAGGACCGCTGCGCTGCGCTGGGCTTTCGTCGCTGCGCGGGCTGGTGACACCGCTGCGCGGGGCGGTCGCGGCGCTGCGCTGGGCTTTCGTCGCTGCGCGGGCTGGTGACACCGCTTCGCGGGGCGAGGTCCACTGCGCGTGGTGCGTGGGGCCGCTTCGCGGGGGTCCGCTGCGCGCGGGGCGGTGAACGGGGATTCGGCCGCGGGGCGTGCGGTG
>JAUIEL010000689.1 GCA_030428825.1 bacterium | reverse complement strand
GGATATGAACCGGGACGTCACACCGCTGCGCGGGGCGGGGCCGGCTCGCGTGGAGGGCCGGGCCGCTGCGCGGGGCGGCTGCTGCGCGCGGGGCGAGGAACGCGTTCGGGAACGGCCCTCGCGTTCGCTCCGGAGTTCCTCACCCGATTCCTGATGGAAAGGAGAATGCGGTAGGGGACCCATGAGATGCAGCGGGCCGCGGAGCTCGAGGAGACCCTCCCGCTCCGCGCCGGCGCCCTCCAGCCCCCGGCCTCCTCCTCCCATGCGTCCATTCTCCACTCCCGTCGAACGCTCCTTCCTCCGCTTCCGCGAGCGCGGCGACGCATCCGCCCTCGCCGCGGTGTTCGACGCGACGGCGCCGGCGTTGCATCGGATCGCGATGCACCTGGTGCCCGACGCGGCGGAGGCGGAGGACCTGGTGCAGGCGACGTTCGTGACGGCGATCGAGCGGGCGGAGCGATTCGACGGCGAGCGGCCGCTGTTGCCGTGGCTGGTCGGGGTGCTGGGACATCACGCCCGGAACGCGCGCCGGCGGGCGCGGCGGGCAGTCGCGAGCGAGGTGGTCGAGGTCGAGGACTCGCGGCGCTCGGAGGTCGATCGGGCGGTCGACCGCGAGACGGCGGAGGCGATCCGGCGGGCCGTCGAGCGGTTGCCGGAGCCGTACCGCGAGGTCCTGCGGCAGCACCTCGGGGAGGGGCTCGGCGGCGCGGAGATCGCGGCGCGGCTGGAGCGCGCGCCGGGGACGGTGCGGCTGCAGATCCACCGCGGGTTGAAGCGGCTGCGGGCGCTCCTGTCGAAGGGGACGATCGCGGGGGCGGCGCTCGGCGCGACGTCGACGCGCGGCCTGGCGGCGGTGCGCGAGGCGGTGATGGATCACGCGGCGCTCCACGCGCCGGCGGCGACGGCGGTGGCGGCGGCGGGCGGAGGATCGCTCGCGTCGATCGGTCTTGGAGGTTCGATCATGTCGAAGAAGCTCGCGGCGGCGGCGGTCCTGCTGGGCGCGACCGCGTCGGTCGCCACGTTCTGGCCGGAGGCGCCGCCCGAGGAGGTCGAGGTCGCGCGGGAGGAGGTCGTCCGGCCGCCGGCTCCGCCCGCGCCCGCGACCGCGCCGGCGGCGTCCGACGTCGCCGGCGAGGATCGGCGCCTGGAAGGAGGCGCCGGCGCCCGGGTCGCCGAGGCGCGTGCCGCGGTCGAGCGGGCGGCGGAGGCGTTCGGCGGCGTGAAGCGGAAGGGGGTGGTGCGCGGCCGGGTGATCGACGCCGACTCGGGGTTCGCGGTCGTCGGCGCGAAGGTCGTCGCCGGTCTCGACGCCCGCACGGCGACCGCCACGGAACCCGCCCTCACGGCGGCGGACGGCACGTTCGAGTTCGAGCCGCTCCGGCCGGTCGTGCTCTCGGCGTGGGTGGAGGCGGACGGCTACGCGGTCGCGACGGCGCCGCTCCGCGCCCGCACGGAGGACGGCCGCACCGTCCACGACGCGGGGGAGGTCCGGCTGTTCCGCGGCACGCGCGTCACCGGCCGGGTGCTCGACGCGGCCGGCGCGCCGGTCGCCGGCGCCGTGCTGATGCTGCATGAGCCGCCGATCGTGTTCAGCTCGTTCCTCCCGTCGACGGCGCGCGAGGTCGGAGCGAGCGGCGAGGGGGGATGGTTCGATCTCCCGGCCGTCCCGCCGACCGGCGAGGGGGGGACGCGCCTGTTCTCGTTCTCTCCCGCCGGCGCGGGGCGGGCGGACCTCGACCTCGTGGCGGGGCGCGACCGGCTGGATGGGGTCGAGATCCGGCTGTCGCCGACCGCTCGACTCGACGTGCGGGTCGTCGACGGGTCCGGCGATCCGGTCGCGGGGGCGGCGGTCGAGGCGATCCCGTGGTCGGAGACCTTCTTCCTGCCGTCGTTCCTCCAGGCGATCGACCGGGGCGGCGAGTGGGGGGCGACGTCCCTGCGGATCGGCGCGCCCGCGTCCGCCGTGCGGGAGCTGTTCGTCGCGGTCACCGACGAGCGCGGCCGCGCCACCCTCGCGACGGTTCCGGTCGGGCCGGACGACGAGGTCGTCGTCGCGGCGCGGAAGTCCGGCTTCGTCGACGCGGCGTCCGATCGGATCGGCGGAGCGGCGGGCGGGCGCGAGTCGGTGATCGTGACGCTCCTCCCCGCGACCGGACGCCGCGTCGCCGGCGTGGTGGTCACGGCCGGCGGACGGCCGATGCCGAACGTCGGCGTGAGGGCGAGCGCGTCGGCCTACGTCCGGTGGAGCGAGGTCGGGGCGGGGACGACGACGGACGCGGACGGGCGGTTCGAACTCGACGCGCTCTCGCCGTCGCGGCCGGTCTGGCTGTCGGTCGCGGCGGACGGCGTCGCGCGGCTCCCGCACCGCGTCGACGTGCCGGCGGATCGGGACCTCGAGGGCGTCGAGTTGGTCGCGCGCCCGGCCCGCCCGGTGACGGTGACGGTGGTCGACCAGTACGGCCGACCGGTGGAGGGGGCGACGGGGACGCTCCGGCGGGACGCGACGTTCCTCGGCCCCGAGCCGCGCTCGAGCCGCGCCGACGGGGTCCTCCGGTTCCCCGACGCGGTCGACGGACCGTGGCGGCTCTCCGTCACGCTCCCCGCGCCGAAGGAGGACTGGCGAGTCGCGCGCCTCTCCGCCGAGGTGGTCGGGGGAGAGGCGCGCCGGCTCGAGGCGACGCGGGAGGAGCCGGGGATCGCCGAGCTGATCGTCGAGGTGGTCGACGGCGCCACCGGTCTGCCGGTCGAGCCGACCGAGGCGCGGGTCTGGATGGACGAGGTGGTCGACGGCGTCGTGCGGCACCGGTGGCGGCCGGACGAGACCGAGCGGCGGGTCGGCGAGGTCCGCGCCCGGCACCTGAAGCCCGGGGACTGGCAGGTCCACGTCGCGGCGGGCGTCGGGGCGGCGAAGACGACCGTCACCGTCCGCCCGGGCGACTCGGTGACGCGAGCGCGAATCGAGATCGCGGCGCCGGGGACCGTCGCCGGGCGCGTCCTCGCCGGCTTCCCGATCCCCGCGGTGCTCACCCTGCGGGCGAATCGACCGGTCGTCGCCCTCGACGCGGGCGGCCGGCCGCTCGCCGAGGCCGAGTCGCCCGTGGTCCCGGTCGCGAGGGACGGCTCGTTCCGCCTCCGCGCGCCGGCCGGGCCGCTCCACCTGACCGTCGCCGCGCTCGGCTGGCGGGGAGCGCAGGCGGCAGTCGTCCGTTCGGGCGAGGAGGTCGAGTGCGAGGTCCGTCTGCATCGCGGCGCCGTGATCGAGGTCGACGGCGAAGAGCGGTACGCCGACGGACGGCTCGCCGTGATGCTGACCCCCGAGAACGGCGGCGCCGTGCCGTGGCTCGTCCGCCACGAGTCGATCCCCGCCGCGGGATCGACGAGGCAGACGGTCGCGCCGGGCCGGTACACCTACGAGGTGCTGTACGGAGTCCCGAAGCCCGGACAGCACGCGGCGGCGATGCCGAGGATCGCGTCGGGAACGGTGGTGGCGGAGGCGGGGGAGAGGGTGGTGCTGCGCCTGCCTTGATCCGCTGCGCGAGGCGGTCGCGGCGCTGCGCTGGGCTTTGGTCGCTGCGCGGGCCTGTGACACCGCTGCGCGGGGCAGGGCCACTGCGCGTGGAGCGTGGGGCCGCT
>JAUIEL010000016.1 GCA_030428825.1 bacterium | reverse complement strand
CCTCGCGGGCCAGGCTCGTCAGCATCGTCCCCGCCGGCACCTCCAACGGGGTGCCGGCCGCGTGCGCCAGGATCCGGTCTCGGGTCAGGATCATCGTCACGTCTCCAGCGGCACCGGGCCGCGATCCGTCCAGCGGAACAGGCGCACCCGGCCTCGTTCGACCTCGACCACGTACCGGCCGTCCGGCAGGTGGACCACCGGCACCGCGGTCCGCCCCGGCGCGGCCCCGCCGCGCGTCGGCTGAGGCGCGGACGGGGCCGGACCGCGCCCGTCCCGCGACCAGACGACCCGGACGCCGAGCCGGTCGGCGGCGTCGAGCGCGGACGGCGTGATCGTCGTCCGCTCGTCGACCACGATCGGATCTCCGGCCCGGCCGTCCCGCACGTCGCTCTCGGTGATGATGCGCGCCGCCATCCCGGGCTCCGTCAGATCGCCTCGTCGTGTCGGGAGAGGACCTCCCGGAGCGACTCGTGCGGCCGCGGGATCACCACCCGCCGCAACAGGAGGCCCGCCTCCTCGGCGCCGCTCGCCCCGGCGAGCGTCGCGTCCTCGACGTCCGACACCGCGCCGGTCATCGTCACGTACGACTTGCCGCCGATGCCGCTCGCGAGGCGGACCTCGATCAGCGTCACCGCCGCCTTCTTCGCCGCCGCGTCGGCGGCCGACAGGGTCGACGCGACCGTGAACGTCTCGATGACGCCGAGCGCGTCGAGCTCCGGCGCCTCGACCGGTCGCGCCAGCGCCGCGAGCACCTCGTCGTGCACCGCGGCGAGGAAGAGCCGGTCGACCAGGTGGTCGCCGGCCACCTCGGCCCCGACGCGGAGCGACGAGCGGACGTCCTCGACCGAGCCGGTGAACAGGACGACGTACTTCCCCGGGCTGACCGGCCGGGCGAACGCGACCTCGACCGTCGCCTCCTTCAACACGCGGTCGGTCACCTCGATGCCGGTCGCGATCGAGGCGACCTCGAGGAGGCCGATGGTGCCGGCGTGGCGGTACGGGGAGGCGGCCATCTCAGAGCTCGAACGGCTCGCCGTCGCCGAGCGCCAGCTGGTCGACGATCGCCACGACGGCGACCTGGAAGCCGACGTCGTGCCCGCGGCCGATCGCGTGCCGCGCCGCGCGACCGTGCGCGACGATCACCGTCTCGCCGATCCCCGCGCCGATCGGGTCGGCGGCGACGATCACCTCCGTCGACGGCGGGCCGTCGACGGTGAACGGCTGCACGAGCAGGAACCGGAGCCCCTCGAGGGACTCCTCCTTCTTCGTCGCCCAGACGTTTCCGACCACCTTGCCGACGTGCATCGTTACCTCAGCTCCTCGCCGGAGCGGTCGTCGACGATGCCGACGACGGCCGCCTCCGCCGCGAGGTCGTGGCCGCGTCCGATCGCGACCCGCCCGGCCCGTCCGTACGCCACGACCACCTCCTCGCCGACGCCGGCGCCGATCGTGTCCGCGACGACGACGAGCCCGCGCGGCCGGGACGGGTCGTCCTCCGGCTCGACGTCGAGCGGCCGGATCAGCAGCAGGCGGAGCCCCTCGAGCGACGGGTCCTTCCGCGTCGCCCAGACCTCGCCGACCACGCGCCCGACCAGCACGCCCTACCCCTTCTTCTTCTTGCCGGCGTCCGGCTCGTCGGCGCGTCCGTCGACGGCGGCGAGGGCCGCCTCCGCCGCGTCGACCGCGGCCCGGATGTCCGCCTCGGCGCCGCCGAGGTAGAGCCGCCCGAACGCGCCGATCGGACGGACCTCGAGGAGCTTGATCGGCGCCGCCTTCTCCGCCTCGTTCGCGGCGAGGACGGCGTAGCCGGCCGGGTGCGTCTCGAGGATGTAGAGGGTCTCGCCGCCGAGCAGCATGTTCCCCTGGCGCATCCGATTGATCAGCATCGTCTGGTAGTCGTCGACGCCGGTGATGATCTCCGACGACATGACGCGGGGACGCAGCCGCTCCTTCTCGTCGAGGTCGAGGTAGTCGAGCATCGCCTTCCCCGCCGCGAGCACCTCGGCCTGCGACTCGGAGTGGACCTCGAGCACGCCGAACGCCCGCTCGACGACCTGCAGGGCCGGCCGCACGTCGTTCGCCTTCAGCGCGATGTCCGTGACCCGGTTGATCGCGATGCCCGGCGCGATCTCGATGTAGAGCGCCGCCTGCCCCGACACCGGGAGGTACCCCCGGGCGGTCGACGCGACGTAGCTCGCGAACTGCGGCTGCATCGCGTCGAGGAAGACGTACGTGCGGAGATCGACCATGTCGTCGTCCCGTCCCTTCCGCGTCCGCTCAGGACGCCGGCGCCTCGGCCGGCGCCTCCGGCAGGATCTGCTCGACCTCGCCGTGCGGCCGCGGGATGACGTGGACCGAGACGAGCTCGCCGACGCGGCGGGCCGCGGTCGCGCCGGCGTCGGTCGCGGCCTTCACCGCGCCGACCTCGCCGCGCACCATCACGGTGACGTAGCCGCCGCCGACCTTCTCCTTGCCGAGGAGGCGGACCTTCGCGGCCTTCACCATCGCGTCGGCCGCCTCGATGGCCCCGACGAGACCCTTGGTCTCGATGAGACCGAGCGCAATCTGGCTCATGCGTTCACTCCTTCAGATGGACGGTTCAAACGGTCCGCTGGAACCCCGGCGACGAGTACGGTCCGACCTTCGCCGGCCGGGGCGGGACCTCGTATCGATCGACGTACCCCGGCTTCGTGAACCCGACGTGCTTCCGCAGGATCAGGTTGTGGGCCGAGACGTTGTCGGACGTGATGTTCATCCCGGCCGCGCCGCAGCCGAGGGTCATGGAGGGCTGCAGGTGCGTCGAGTACCCGACCGCGCCCTGCGAGGTCGGTCCGTTGACGATGATCCGGTGCGACGGCTTCTCGTGCGCGAACGCCCAGATCACCTGCTCGTCCTCGGCGTAGATGCCGAGGGTGTGGCCGAGCCCGCCGAACTCGAGCACCTCGAAGCACCGCTCGCACCCCTCGCGCCAGCCGTCGGCGACGTAGACCGTCAGGAGGGGGCAGAGCTTCTCGATCGAGAGCGGGTGGTCCCAGCCGACCGCCGTCTCCTCGCACAGCAGGACGGTCGTCTCCTCCGGCACCTCGAACCCGGCGAGCGCGGCGATGCGGGACGGGAACTGACCGACGATGTCCGGGTTCATGCCGCGTCCGCGCGCGACGATCCGCGCCAGCTTCGCGCTCTCCTCCGCCGAGCAGAGGTGGGCGCCGTGCTTCCGGAACGCCGCGAGGACCGCGTCCCGCACCGGCGCGTCGATCACGAGCGACTGCTCGGACGCGCAGATCGTGCCGTTGTCGAACGTCTGGGACGCGATCACGCCGCGCGCGGCGAGGTCCGGGTCGGCCGAGCGATCGATCCAGACCGGGACGTTCCCGGGGCCGACGCCGTACGCCGGCTTCCCGGCCGAGTACGCCTCCTTCACGAGCCCGGGCCCGCCGGTCGCGAGGATCAGGTCCGTGTTCCGGTCCCGCATCGCCGCCTGCGTCCCCTCGATCGTCGGGTTCATGATGCAGGAGATCAGCCCCGGCGGCGCGCCGTTCCGCTCGGCCGCCTCTCGCACCACGCGGACCGACTCGGAGATGCACCGGACCGAGCGCGGGTGCGGCGACACGACGATCGCGTTCCGGGACTTCGCGCAGATGATCGCCTTGAACAGCGCGGTCGACGTCGGGTTCGTCGTCGGCACGATCCCGAGCACGACGCCGTACGGTTCGACGGTCTGGTAGAAGCGCTTCTCCTCGTCGGCGTGGACGATCCCGACGGTCCGGAGGTCCTTGATGTCCTCCCACAGGTCGAGCGTCGAGAAGAGGTTCTTCTGCTCCTTCGACTCGAGGACGCCCATCCCGGTCTCGTCGACGGCCAGCCGCGCGAGGCTGCGCGACGCCTTCGCGCCCGCCTCGACCATCGCCAACGTGATCCGGTCGACCTGCGCCTGGTCGAACGTCCGGTAGCGCCGCCACGCCTCCTTCGCCTGGCGGAGGAGGTCGCGCCCTTCCTGGATCGAGCGGAGATCGGGGTCCTGGGCCATCGGCGGCTCCTCAGTCGTTGCTGCCGGCGGTCATCTCGACCGGGTCGCACGCGGGGAGGATCGCCTCGACCTCCTCGTGCGGGCGCGGGATCACGTGGACGGAGACCAGCTCGCCGACCCGGCGCGCCGCCGCGGCCCCGGCGTCGGTCGCGGCCTTCACCGCCCCGACCTCCCCGCGCACCATCACCGTCGTCAGGCCGCCGCCGACCTTCTCCTTGCCGATGAGCGCGACGCGCGCCGCCTTCACCATCGCGTCGGCCGCCTCCACGGCGCCGACCAGGCCGCGGGTCTCGACCATTCCGAGTGCGATCTGGGTCATGCTGGTCCTTCTGCCCGGTCGGGGGCCGGCGGGAGGGTCGGAGGGGCGGGGAGTCTACCCGGTCGACGTCCTCTGGAACAACGCCGACGAAGAGGAGAAGAAAAGGGATCTCTATGGACCGGGGAATCCCGGCGACGACCGCGGGCGACGACTCGAGCGCTGCCCTCAACTCGCCCCCTTCTTCCCCGTCGACTCACTCTTTCTTCGGAGGAAGACGCGGAGGAGGCCGGCGATGGAAGGCGCGCTCTCCGTCGATCAGGATCGGCGTCGCGACCGACGGACCGCTCGCCGCCCCGCCCTCGTCGGGCGATTCGACCACGACGTCGTGCAGGCGACCCCGCTGCCGCAGCAGCACCTCGTCGACGCTCCGGATCGGACCGCACGCCACGCCGGCCGCGGAGACGACGGCCAGGGCGTCGGCGACCGATCGCGGCTCGAGGCGTCCGGAGATCCAGGCCACGACCTCCTCCCGCGCCGCCACGCGCCCCGGGTTCGTCCCCCACTCCGGCGGGACCGGCGGATCGGCGTCGCGACGCAGCGCCTCGACGAGCGCGGCGAACTGCCGGTCGTTGCCGACCGCGATCGCGACGTCGCCGTCCCGACACGCGAACGACTGGTACGGGACGATGTTCGGGTGCGCGTTCCCGTACCGGCGGGGCGTCTCGCCGGTCGTCAGGACGCCGGCGCCGACGTTCACCAGCCCGGCGATCGCCGCCTCCATCAACGGCACCTCGACGTGCGCCCCCTCACCCGTCCGCTCCCGTCGCAGCAGGGCCGCGGTCACGCCGTTGGCGAGGTAGAGCGCGGCGAGGACGTCGACGAGCGCCACCCCGATCTTCATCGGCCTCCCGTCCGGCTCGCCGGTGATCGACATCCAGCCGCTCTCGGCCTGCACCAGGAAGTCGTACCCCGGACGGCCCGCCGCCTCGACGTCCGAGGCGAACGCGCGGACCGACGCCACGACGAGCCGCGGATGGCGGGCCCGGAGTTCCGACGGCGTCAGCCCGAGCCTCCGCGCCGAGGCGGGGAGGAAGTTCTCGACCACCACGTCCGCGCGCCGGAGCTCCGCCTCGACGGCCTCCTTCCCCTCGTCCGTCGCGGCGTCCACGAACCGGCTCGTCTTCCCCCGGTTGGCGCAACGGAAGTAAGCGCTCTCCCCGTCCGCGTCGAACGGGGGACCCCAACGCCGCGTCGGGTCTCCGGCCGGCGGCTCGACCTTGACGACCTCCGCGCCGAGATCGGCGAAGAGCTGCGCCGCGAACGGACCGGCGAGGATGCGCGAGAGGTCGAGGACGCGGACGCCGGCGAGCGGCGCCGTCATCGGGCCAGCACCTCGCGCGGCTCGCCGCCGAACACCCCCTGAGTGAACGTCTCGCCGTCGAGCACGGTCACCCGGTGCGCGCCGACGTTCAGGACGAAGGCGAGCGACAGGAAGCTCGCGACCATCGACGACCCGCCCGACGAGAGGAACGGCAGCGTCACGCCGGTCACCGGCAGGAGGCCGGTCGCCACGCCGGCGTTCAGGAAGACCTGACACCCGAGCTGCGTGGCGACGCCGACGCAGATCAGGCGACCGAACGCGTCGCGCGTCCTGCGCGCCACGCCGAGCGTCAGCGCGACGAGCAGGAAGTAGAGACCGAGGACGATCGACGACCCGAGGAACCCCCACTCCTCGCCGACGACCGCGAAGATGAAGTCGTTGTGCCGCTCCGGCAGGTAGTCGAGCCGATTGTGCGGACCGCGCCCGATCCCGCGGCCGATCAGCCCTCCCGAGCCGATCGAGATCATGGAGTGGTAGACCTGGAAGTTCGTCCCCTGCTTCAGCGCGCGGAGCTGGTGCTCCACCTGCCTCGCCTCCTCGTGTTCGCCCGCCGCGCGGAGGTCCTTCGCCTTCGCGGTCTGCTCGGGGATCGACTGGAAGAAGCCGAGGATGCGCGCCCGCTGGTAGTCGTGCAGGAACGGCGAGAAGTAGAGGAGGACCGCGAGCGCCGCGCCGGCCCCGCCGATCCCGAGCAGCAACGCGAGGCGCGTCCCGGCGCAGAAGAGCATCGCGAACAGGACCGGGAGGAGGAGGACGGCCGACCCGAGGTCCGGCTGCTGCGCGACGAGCACGGCCGGGAAGAGGGCGAGCGCGAACGGGCCGACGAGGTCGACCAGACGCCGCGGCCGCGGACGGTGTCGCAGCCACGCGGCGAGCATCAACACCACGGCGAGCTTCGCGAACTCCGACGGCTGCAGCTTGAACCCGAACGGGAGACGGATCCAGCTCTGCGTGTTCCGCGCCTCGTCCGCCCCGCCGAGGAGCTGGTAGACGAGCAGCGCCATGCAGACCGCGTACGCCGGGACGACCAGGCGACCGAGCGTCGGGTACGGGAAGCGGACGGCGACCGCGACCAACGGCAGCGCGGCGCCGACGAACAGAAGCTGACGGGGGAGGAGCCCCGCCGACTCGTCGTCGTGCGTGGTCGACCAGACGAACACGAGCCCGATCAGGCTGAGGACGAGCGCCGTCGCCAGCAGGTGCCAGTCGAACTCCTCGAACGATGTCTTCCTCCGGTCGCGGCTCATCGGATCCCCGCGCCGAACATCGCCTCGAACTCGGGCTGACGGAACAGCTCCGCCATCACCGGCCGGGTCGCGCCGCCGCCGCCGACGTCGTTCTCCTCGATGAGGAGCGCGAACGCGAGCCGCGGCGCGTCGTGCGGGAGGTATCCGGCCATCCACGCGTGGTCGACCATCCGCCCCCCCTTGGCGACCGCCTGGGGGGTGCCGGTCTTCGCCGCCACGCCGTGGACGCGGAGGTCGTCGCCGTCCATCGGGCGCGCGGTCCCGGTCTCGACGGCGGCGATCATGCCGCGCCGGAGCGTCGAGAGCGTCGACGCGCGGAGGCCGAGCGGCGGCGACTCGGGCCGCGGCGCGGGGACGCCGCCGATCGACTCGATCAGGTACGGCCGGACGCGCCGCTCCCCGTTCGCGACCGACGCCATCATCGCCGCGACCTGAAGCGGCGTCACGTCGTCGACCGCGCCGTGCCCGATGGCGGTCCGCATCGTGAACGTGACGCCTCGCCCCGGCTGGAACGGACACGGGAGCTCGCCGATCGAGCGCGTCCCCGGCGGGAGGCCGAGGACGTCCGGGTCGCCGAAGCCGACCGCCTCCCCGTACCCGAACCGGCTCGCCATCTCGAGCAGCGCCTCGAGCCCGACCTCCCGACTGACCTTGTAGAACCAGATGTTGCACGACTTCTCGAGCGCGGTGACGAGGTCGATGTCGCCGTGCGCACGACGCTGGTAGCACTTCAGCGTCGTGCGCCCGACGCGGAGCGTGCCGTCGCACCGGAACGTCGTCCCCGCCGTCGCGAGCCCCGCCTCCAGCGCCGCCGCGGCGGTGACGATCTTGAAGACCGAGCCCGGCGGCGGCGGGTTCCCCGGCGGCCGGAAGGCGCGGTGGTGCAGCGGCTGCCGCTCGTCCTTCCGGAGCTGCTCCCACTCCTTCCGGACCTGCAGCCGCGTCGGGTTCGGCGAGGTGGCGAGCGCTCGGATCGCGCCGTCCCGCGGGTCGATCAGCACGAGCGCGCCACGCTCGACCCTCTGCGACAGCACGCGGTCGCACGCCGCCTGCAGATCGACGTCGAGCGTCGTCCGGACGTGCCGCCCGTCGATCGCGTCGACCATCTCGATCAGTCGCTGGACGTTCTTGTCGCCGTCGCGCTCCTCGATCCGCCAGCCGCGCCGGCCGCGCAGCACCGGCTCGAGGAGCGCCTCGAGCCCCGCGATGCCGAGCTCCTCGTTCGCCCGGTAGTGGTCGTGCCGGAGCCTCGTCTGGAGGGTCGAGATCCGTTCGGCGGCGGCGACGTCGATCGCGGCCGGCGGGAGGCTCGTCAGCTCGAGGTACTCGAGCTGGTCCGCGCGGGCGGTCTCGAGCACCGACTCGGTGGCGTACCCGACCCGGCCGACGAGGAGCGGCGACAGGTCCCGGACGTCCTCCGGGTAGAGCCGCTGCTGGACGTCCTCGATGACGAACCCGCCGTACCGTTCGGGGACGAGGTTCACGAGGTAGACCGCCCGGTACGGCGCCGACCGCTCCAGCAGCCGCCCCCGCGCCTCGTGGTCCCGCTGCGCGGCGATCCGCTGCTTCCGGGACGGCGGGTCGCCGCGCCGCCGGAGGTCCTCGGCGATCGCCGCGTGGACCGACCGGATCTCCTCGTCGACGAGGTCGAGGAACGCCTCCCGCTCGGCGAGCACGGCGTCCGCCAGCTCGCCGATCGCGACCTCCTGCTCGCGGACGCGCCGCACCACGCCCTCGATCGCGCCGTCGACGTAGCCGTCGAACGTCACGTCGTCGTTCGGCCGCTCGTCGCGCAGCGCGCGGAGTTCGCTCTCGCGGAGACCGAGGAGCTTCCGGGCGTAGAAGGCGTAGTCCTTCCCCGTCCGGTCGGGGAGCGTCGCGACCGTGCGCTCCGTCCGGCCGAGGACGTACTCGGCCCATCCGGCCGGGTCGTCCAGCACGTCGCGGAGCCCCGGGAACGCCGGCCCGCGTCCCTCCGCCGTCATGAGGAGCCGCGCGGCGCCGATCAGGAGGCCGGCCGGCGTCTCGCGGCGGAACCGCTGATAGACGAGCTCGAGCTGATGCACCGTCTCGCTCTCGGCGAGCGGACGCCCGTACCGGTCGAGGATGTCGCCCCGCGCGAACGGCACGGGGGCGCCGCCGGTCCGGCTCTTCCGCGCCTCGGAGGTCCAGAAGTCGCGGGTGGCGAACTGCAAATGGACGAGGCGGGCCTCCACCAGCGCGAAGAGGCCGCAGAAGAGCCACAGCAACAGGCGCAGCCGGCCGAGGGTCACGGCTCGCCGTCCCCACCGCAGAGGTTCGACAGCACGATCCTCGCGTTCTACCAGATCGGGGGCCGGTTCCGAGGGGTGCGGCCCGCGGTCAGGGGCCGACGCGGAGCGTTCGGAGCAGCGCGAACAGGAGCGGCGCGATCGCCGTGGCGAGGAGCGTCGACACGGCCAGGCGCGCCAGCCCACCCGCGCCCTCCTCCCCGCCGAGCGGGACCACGAGCCCGATCACCAGCCGGAGGACGAGGAAGACCGCGCCCCCGAGGAACGCCACGACCCACTGCGTCACGACCCGGTCGGCGAACAGCACGTCGCGCAGCGTCAGGACGAGGTACGCGAGCGCGAGGTGCGTCAGGACGACCGCGCCGATCGGCTCGGCCCCGACCGCCCCCCGGAGGAGCCCGAGCAGCCCGACCGCGCCGGCGACCCGCTCGCGGCGCGCGAACAGGCCGAGGTGGACCGCCAGGAGCGGCCCCAGGTCGGGCGCCACCGCCGTCACGTCGACGGCGAGGGCCTGGAGGTAGAACAGGACGGCGCACGCGACGGCGAACGGGACGTACGCCATCAGTCGTCCCGCCAGGGGTCGTCCGGAAGCCCGCGCCGCCGCAGCACCTCGACCGGGGCGCTCGGCGAGACCTCCCCCCGCAGCACGTCGATCGTCTCGCCGTCGACCCGCACGACCGCCCCGATGAAGAGGCCGCGCGGGACGTGCTCTCCCCGGCCGGACGTCACGACCAGGTCGCCGACCTCGGGGCGGGTCTGCTCGGAGCCGACGCGAAGCCGGCCGCCGCCCCGCCAGGCGCGGAGCGTCCGGACGACGATCGGACCGCTCCTTCGCGCCGAGAGCACGACGACGCAGCGGTCCTGCCCCGGGTCGAACACGCCCCGCACGCGCGCCGCGCCGAACGCCGCCGCCTCGATCGAGCCGAAGAACATGCCCCCCCACGTCACCGCCGCGCCGTCCGGGAGGCCGAGGCCGGTCAGCACGAGCCCGTCCCGCCCCGGCGACGCGAGCCCGCAGGCGAGCGCCGAGACCTCCCGCCGCTCGAACCCCGCCGACCACCCGCCCGCCGACGCCCCCGCGGTCCGGACGCAGACGGCGTCGAGCCCGCGCACGTCGAGCGTCGGCACCACCCGAAACGCCTCGGTCCCGGTCTTCCGGAGCAGCTCGTCGACCCGCAACGAGCCGAGGACGAGCCCGGGCGGCAGCCGCGGGACCGACTCGGGGAGGAGGTCGTCGACGACCGGCACGCGGACGTCCCCGTCGACCCGCAGCGCCGAGAGCCGCTCCGGGTGCGACACCGACGCGGTCCACTCGTGACGGTCGAGGCCGGCGAGGATCAGGCGGACCTCCGCCCCGGACGCGTCCTCGGCCGAACCCGCGAAGCGCGCGTCGGGGGTCCACGGCATGTCGACGACCGCCAGCCCCCCCTCCGCTCGATCGACCACCCCGAGCGCGAACCTCCCGGCGGTCACCGCGTCTCCCGGCGCGAGCCGAATCCCCTCGCCGGCGTCGACCAGGAGCCGCCGGCGCACGCGATCGATCGCCACGATCCGCGCCACCACCCCGTCGGCGCCCGCATCGCCGAGGAGGAGCTCGTCCCACCGCGACAGCCCCGCCTCGATCCGCGCCGCCAGCTCCGGCGCGAACCCGAGCCCCTCCTCCTCCGCCTCCGCCTCCCCGATCTCCCGCCGCAACAGGTCGAGCGGCCGATACGCATGCACCGCCACCAGCTCGGGCCGCCGCAGGAACGACGGCGCCGCCGGCGTCAGACTGAGCAACGCCAGCCCGAGGACCACGAGACCGAGATTGACGCGCCGAACGGGCATGGAAGGGGAAGCAAGGAGAGCAACGAGAGCAGGGGAGAGCAAGGAGAGGCCGCCTCGAACCGAACGAGCAAAGACCCGACCGTGAGGACCTGCGACGACATCTGCCCTCCGCGACAGCGCCCTCTCCCCTGCTCTCCCGTGCTCTCCCCTGCTCTCCCCTGCTTCCCCCCTACCCCTCGTCGCTCGTCTCGAGGACCTTGGAGTACAGCTCGATCTGGTCGAGGAACTCGCCCGTCCCTCGCGCCACGCAGGTGAGCGGGTCCTCGGCGACGCGGACCGGCAGCTCGATCTCTTCCTCGATGCACCGGGCGAGGCCGCGGAGGAGGGCGCCGCCGCCGGCGAGGGTGATGCCGTTGTGGACGAGGTCGGCGGAGAGCTCGGGCGGGGTCTGCTCGAGGCAGTGGCGGATGGCGTCGGTGATCTCGCGGATCGGCTGCTGCAGCGCCTCGCGCACCTCCTCGGAGGTGATGATCGCGCGCCGGGGGAGGTTCTTCTGCATGTCGCGACCGGCGATCTCCATCTTCTTCTCCTCGCGGAGCGGGAAGGCGGAGCCGATCTGCATCTTGATCATCTCGGCGGTCTGCTCGCCGATGAGCAGGTTGTAGTTCTTCCGCATGTACGCGATGATCGCCTCGTCCATCTCGTCGCCCGCGACCCGGACCGACTCGGCGGTCACGATGCCGAAGAGCGAGATCACCGCGACCTCGGTCGTGCCGCCGCCGATGTCGACGATCATGCTCGCGGTCGGCTCGGCGATCGGGAGGCCGGCGCCGATCCCGGCCGCGATCGGCTCGAGGACGAGGTAGACGAGCCGCGCGCCCGCCCGCTCGGCCGAGTTGATCACCGCGCGCTTCTCGACCGCGGTGATGCCGGACGGGATCGAGATCACGATGCGCGGCCGCACCAGGAAGGAGCGGTTGTGCACCTTCCGGATGAAGTACCGGAGCATCTTCTCGGTGATCTCGAAGTCGGCGATCACGCCGTTCTTCAGGGGCCGGATGGCGACGATGTTGCCGGGCGTCTTGCCGAGCATCTCCTTCGCCTGGACCCCGACCGCGTTCCCGTCGAGCAGGACCTCGTTCGTCCCCTTCTTCACCGCCACGACCGACGGCTCGGAGAGGATGATCCCCTCGTTCTGGACGCAGACCAGGGTGTTCGCGGTCCCGAGGTCGATCCCCATGTCGATGGAGAAGCGACCGATCATCCACTCCAGCGGGCGGAGGACATGTCCGTTCAGCGCGACCACGCGGTCATCCTAGCCAAATGAAGGGCTTCAAACGAAAACGCGCCTCGAACGAGATTCGAGGCGCGCGATCGGTTTCCTCGGAGGGAAGGGGGAGCGGGTTCAGCCCGCGAGCGGGCCGACGCCGTAGTGCGCGCCGAGCTCCTTGAACCCGAGGAAGAGGGCGCAGCAGAGCGCGAGGAACGTGGCGATGATGATCCCCATCTCCATTCCTCCGCCGGCCGCCTCCTCCTCGCCCTCGACCTCCTCGATCTCCTCGACCGCCGCCGCCTGTCGCTTGGCCATCGTCCGACCTCCTGTTCTGGTGCTTCTCGGATCAGTCCCGGAGGACGGGTTACAGCCGGGTGGTCGCCCGGTCCATGACGGAGATCGTGCCGTTCTCACGGACGATGCGGGCGGCCGCGTTGTCCGGGTAGACGTCGTCGACGACGACCTTCCCCTTGTACCCCTCGCCGAGGCTGTACACCTCGAACGTGGTGCCGCGCTGGACGCCGTCGTCCGCGCCGACCGAGAGGACGACGAGGCCGAGCTCGCGGTTGACGTTCTGGATCACGCCGTCGATCTGCGGCGCCGCGCGGACCTTCGCGATGTCGAAGCCGAGCTGGACGGCCGCCTCGATCTGCGCCTCGAGGTCGCTGTTCATCGCGGCGATGTCGTCGATCTGGCGCTTCAGCTGCTCGACCTGGCTGGTGAGCGAGGAGACCTGCGCCTCGAGGCGGGCCGCCGCCTCCTCCGCCGCGCGGCGGGCGTTCGCCGCCTCGTTCCGCTGGTTGATGAGGTTCGCGTTCTCGGAGGCGAGGTCCTTGTTGTGCGTCTGGACCTCGGTCAGCGAGGAGGTGAACTTCTGGTAGTCGGCCTGCAGCTTCGACACGTCGTCGCGGAGCTGCTGGTTGTCGACGCGGAGGGACTCGTTGTCGCTCTTCAGGTTGTTCCCGGCGACCTCGAGGTTGTTGATCCTCTCCTGGAGGCCGGCCTTGTCGCGCTTGTGTCCCTCGATCTCGGCCGACAGGTCGCTCCGCTCCTGCTCCCAGCTCGCCTTCTCGGTGTCGAGCTCCTTCTGAACGTCCTCGTACTTCGTGCGGTACTCCTCGCTCTTGGTGAGGATCGCGCCGAGCACGCCGAGGATGACCAGGGAGAAGACGAGGTTCAGGACGACGAACAGCTTGCCGATCGGGCTCATGCCTATTCCTCTTTACTTGGGTCGTGCGCTGACCGGGCCGTCTTCGAGATTCGGGCGATTCGGGCGATCCCGGAGTCACCGGCCGATCGGACCGGCGTCTCGCACGTCCTCTTCGTCTGTCGGCTCCGCCAGGTGTGCGGAATCGTGGCGGATTCTATGCCCCGTGAAGGGGTCGTCAAACAAAAACAGGCCGCGGGACCACCTTGGCCCACCGCGTTACTCTTGCCTCGTGCGAGGGTAACGTCGCCCCTCCCGAAGTGCGAGCCCCGCGAGCCCCGCGGCGGCCAGGGTGACGGCCACTCCGAGCACGTCTCCGTATCGGACGAAGGGGGTCCGCCCCCCGTGGATCGGGACGTCGACCGCGACGTGGCCGGCGACCGCGCGGTCACGCCCCCCCGCCCCCTCGACCCGAGCGAGGGACCGGCCGGACGCGTCGTAGACCGCCGAGATCCCCGAGTTCGTCGCCCGGACCAGCGCCCGACGGGACTCGATCGCCCGGAGCCGGCTCGCGGCTTCCATCTGGTCGAACTCCGCCGAATCCCCGAACCACGCCTCGTTCGAGAGGTTCAGCACGAAGTCGACGCCCTGCGCGGCGACGCGCGCGCAGTACGACGGGTAGACGTTCTCGTAGCAGACGGTCGGCCCCATCCGGTACTCCCGCCCGTCCCGCGCCTCGAACGTCAGGACGCGCGGCCCGTCCCCGGCCGAGAGGTCCGGGAGCTGGCCGGCGATCGAACGGACGACGTCGAGCACGAACCCCGGGAGGACGCTCCGGAGCGGCACGAATTCCCCCCCGGGGACCAGGACGCTCTTCGAGTACCGGCCGACCCGGCGCGCCGACGGGTCGAACAGCAGCACCGTGTTGAAGGTGTCGAACGTCGGCCGCGCTCCCCCGCCGTCCTGCGGGCGGCCGGTGATCGCGCCGACGACGAACCACGCCCCCGGCGCCGCGCGCAGGACGTCGTTCACGATCGGACCGATCACCTCGGCGTCGCGCCGCCGCTGGTCGTCCCCCTCCTCGTGGAACAGTCCGTACGGGAGCATCGTTTCCGCCCAGCAGACGAGGTCGACCCCTTCCGCGCCGGCCGCGGCGAGCGCGTCGCGCGTCGCGCCGACCTGCAGCGCCTCGATCCGGTCGGCGCGCATGGCGTTCTTCAGGACCTGCGGCACGTTCGCCTGCACCAGCGCGACGCGCGGCCCCGGCGTCCCCGCCGCCTCGACCGGACCGATCCGGACCGCGCCGTAGGTCGCCAGCACGACCGGCACCGCCGCCGCGGAGGCGAACCGGACCGTCCGCGCGGACCCGGCGGAAGCGAGCCCGGCCGCCACCAGGCCGTTCGCCAGCGCGGCCGCGAACGACAGCCCGGTGACGCCCCACACCTCGGCCGACTGGAGGAGGACCAGCGGACCGTCCCACGCGTAGCCGAGCAGCAGCCACGGGAACCCGTTCCACGGGAAGACGGACCGCGTGAACTCGATCGCGACCCACGCGACGGGGACCGCGAGCGCGAGCGGAACGCGCCGCCGTACCGCGCGCAGCAGGAAGACGAACGCGGGGAACGTCGCCGCCTCGAACAGCGTCATCATCGCCAGGTTCGGCCACGCCGCGATCGCCAGCCACCGGCAGCCGACCCCGAACAGCACCGCGCCCCCGACGTACGCCGCCGCCGCGCGCCCGAGCGGCCGGACCCCGGGTCGCTCCGCGAGCCGAACGAGCGGCACGAGCCCGACCAGGGCGAGCGGCCAGAGCGAGACCGGCGCGTGCGCGAGGAGGAGGAGCGCGGCGGTCGCGGTCGCGAGGAGGAACGGACTCATGAGGAGGAGAGCGCGCTCGAGCCGAGCCGCCCGCCGTCGAGCGGGAGGACCCACGTCTCCTCGCCGGCCGGGAGCGCCCCGTCCCCCTTCGGCACCGGGAGGAGCGCGTCGGCGTCCCGCAGGCAGGTGACGTCGCCGGAGCCGTGCCACCCCGCGAACGCCACGCGCCACCGGCCGTCGTCGAGGCGGAGTCGCGCCGGGAGGACCTGGTCGCGCGCCGCGATCCGCGGCACCGCCTCGTCGAGACGCGCCCGGAACCGCGTCGGCGCGACGTCGTCCAACCCCGCGCGCCGCAGCAGCGCCGGCCGCACGAAGAGGTGGAACGACACGAACGCCGAGATCGGGTTGCCGGGGAGGCCGAACACGACGCGTTCGCCGAGCGTGCCGAAGAGCGTCGGCTTCCCGGGTTTCAGCGCGACCCGGTCGAAGTGGGTCTCGACGCCGTGCGCGGCGAGGACGTCGGGCGTGAAGTCGTAGTCGCCGACCGACGACCCGCCGGAGAGGAGGAGGACGTCCGCCTCGAGCCCGCGCCCGGCGAGCGCCGCGATCCGGTCGCGGTCGTCGGCGACCGTCTCGACCCACGCGACCGCGGCGCCGGCGCGCCGGACGAGCGCGGCGAGCATCGCGCCGTTCGACTCCCGGATCTGCCCGCCGGTCGGGACGCGGTCGGGCGGGACGAGCTCGGTGCCGGTGGCGAGGATCGCGACCCGCGGCCGGGGGACGACCGGCAGCCTGGTCGCGCCGATCGACGCGAGGAGGTTGACGTGGCCGACGCCGATCCGGGAGCCCGCCGGGACCGCGACCTCGCCGCGGCGGAGGTCCTCCCCGCCGCGCGCGACGTTCTGCCCCGGCCGCACGGCCGCCTCGAGCCGCACGCGCTCGTCCGCGCCGTCGACGGTCGCGGTCCGCTCGACCTGGAGCACCGCGTCGGCGTCGGCCGGGAGGACCGCGCCGGTGAAGATCCGGATCGCCTCGCCCTCGCCGACCGCGCGCGAGGCGGGCCTCCCGGCGGCCGACTCGTCGACGACGCGGAGCACCGCCCCCGGGGAGGCCGCGTCGGCGGCGCGGACCGCGAAGCCGTCCATCGTCGAGCGCGAGAACGGCGGCAGGTCGACGTCGGTCCGGACGTCGGCGGCGAGGAGCCGCCCGACCGCGTCGGCGAGCGGGACCTCCTCGGCCGCCGCGGAGGGACGGCGGACGGTCGTCGTCACCCGTTCGATCGCCTGGTCGATGGAGAGCATCGGGAGCATCTTCGTGACCGGCGCCCGGTCGTGTCAAACGTTCCGGCGTCGCGGCCCGTTTCCCGGTCGGCCGCCGCCCCGCGATCGGACTTTGGGATGGCGCCGACCGCCGTGCTACGATCCGACCCTGCGGACTCCCCGGCGGGCACCCGGAGGAGCCGAGGAGAGAGATGATCCCCAGCCTTCGCCCGCGCGCGGCCGCCCTCGCGCTCGTCCTCGCCGGATGCGGCCCCGCCGGCGACGCGGACGGCGACGCCGAGCCCTCGTCGACGCGCGCCGTCCGTGACGCCAAGACCTCCGCCGAGAAGGCCCCCACCCTGGTGCGGGTCGGCCGGATGGAGCGGGGCGCGATCCGGAGCGCCGTCGACGTCTCGACCGACATCGAGGCGGAGCACGTCGTGACCGTCTTCCCGAAGGTCGGGAACGCGTACGTCGCCGAGCTCCTGGTCGACGAGGGGGACACCGTGGAGGCGGGCGAGCCGCTGGCGCTCCTCGACCGGGTCGACTTCGAGATCGAGGTGAAGCGGCGCGAGGCCGCGCTCGCCCAGCGGAAGCTCGCGGAGAAGCAGGCCGCGCTGCAGCTCCAGGAGACGATCGCGCGGGAGGACGCGCAGCGCGCGATGTTCGAGAAGGCGCGCTCCGACTACGAGCGGGCGCAGGCCGCGATCGCCGACGGCGTCGACGTCTTCTCCGTGAAGGAGCTGACGGACGTCGAGAAGTCGTACCAGCAGGCGGTCGCCGAGCTCGAGGCGTTGCGGCTCACGAAGCAGCGGACCGAGTCGGAGGGAGAGCTCGCGCAGCTCGAGACCGAGGCGGCGGCGATCGAGCTCGAGGCCGCGCGGAACGACCTCGACCACACGACGATCCGCTCGCCGATCGCCGGGACCGTCCGCGATCGGACCGTCGACAAGGGGCTGCTCGTCACGTCGGCGAGCCAGCTCTTCACCCTGGTCGACCCGAACCGCCTGGTGGCGAACCTCCGGATCCCGCAGGAGGACCTGCTGGTGGTGACCGGGCCCGGCCTGCCGGTCGAGTTCGCGTTCGACGCCCTCCCGGGACGCGTCTTCCACGGCGAGGTCGAGGCGATCAACCCGTCGGTCGATCCGGCGTCCGGACTGATCAAGGTGCGGGTCCGGCTGGCGCCCGAGGCGGTCGGGGTCGTCCGGCCGGGGATGTACGCCCGCGCCCGCATCATCGTGTCGAGCCGCGACGACGCGGTCCTGCTCAGCAAGCGCGCGGTCGTGTACGAGGACGGCCGATCGACCTTCTTCTCGGTCGAGGACGGCGTCGCCCGGCGGCACGAGTTCGTCCCCGGCGCCTCGACCGAGGACGACGTCGAGGTCCGCTCGATCGACGGCGTCCCGCTCGACGGCGACGACCCGGCGGCCGCGCGCCTCGGCGCGCTCGACGTGATCCTCGTCGGCCAGGACCGCCTGCAGGACGGCGACCCGGTCCGCGTGGCCGCGGAGTCGGCGTGACCGACCGGGAGGCCGCCGGACGCGGCGGACTGTTCGCGTTCACGACGCGCCGTCCGGTCGCCACGACGATGGCCGTGCTCGCGGTCGCGGTCTTCGGCGGGATCTCGCTCACGAAGACCCCGCTCGAGCTCCTCCCCGAGATCTCGTACCCGACGATCACCGTCCGGACCGAGTACCAGGGGGCCGGGCCGGAGGACATGGAGGAGCGGATCTCCAAGCCGATCGAGGAGACGCTCGCCGTCCTCCCCGGGCTCGAGGCGCACTCGTCGATCAGCCGGTCGGGCGTCTCCGACGTCGTCCTCGAGTTCCGCTGGGGGACGAACCTCTCGTTCGCGACGCAGGACATCCGCGAGCGCCTCGACCGCACCCGCCTGCCGGACGACGCCGACCCGCCGCTCATCCTCCGGTACGACCCGTCGCTCGACCCGGTGATGCGGATCGCCGTCTTCGGCGAGGGGGACCAGCGCGAGGTCCGCCGCGCCGCGGACGAGGTCGTCGCCCGCGGCCTCGCGACGGTCCCCGGCGTCGCGGCGGTGAAGGTCCGCGGCGGGCTGGAGACGGAGATCCGGGTCCGGCTCGACGCCAAGCGGATCGCGAGTCTCGGCCTCGACATCTCCGAGGTCGACCGGCGGCTGAAGATCGAGAACGTCAACCTCGCCAGCGGCACGCTCGTGGAGGGGGACACCGAGTACCTCGTCCGGACGCTGAACCAGTTCGAGTCGATCGACGAGATCCTCCGGCTCTCGGTGACCGACCGCGACGGGCAGCCGATCCGGATCCGCGACCTCGCGACCGTGACGCGGACGCACAAGAAGCGGGACGTCGTCACCCGGGTGGACGGGCGCGAGGCGGTCGAGCTGCTCGTCTACCGCGAGGCGGACGCGAACATCGTCCGGCTCGCGCGGGAGGTGCGCGACCGCCTGCTCGGGACCGACGCCCAGCGGAAGCTCCTGGCCGAGATCGCCGACGGGACGAAGGACGACCCCGAGGTCCTCCTCGCGGCCGCGCTCCGGGCGGAGGAGGAGAAGAAGGACGCGGCGCCGGCCCCCGCCGCCGGCGAGGGGCGCGGGCCGGAGCGGGGACGCGGCGGGTTCGGCCCGTCCGAGAGCGGCGAGGTGAAGAAGCTCCGGGAGGCGGTGAAGCGGAAGCGCGCCGCGGAGGAGGTGCTGGCGCGGAAGCTCCCGCGGGGGATGGAGGCGTCGGTCCTCTCCGACCAGTCCCGGTTCATCGACGAGGCGATCGACGAGGTCCGCGGAGCGGCGTTGATCGGCGGTCTCCTCGCCGTCCTGGTCCTCCTCCTCTTCCTGAAGAGCGCCGCCGCGACGGCGATCATCGCGGTCGCCATCCCGGTCTCGATCATCGCCACGTTCGCGCCGATGTTCATGGTCGGGACGACGCTGAACATCATGTCGCTCGGCGGGCTCGCCCTCGGAGTCGGGATGCTGGTCGACAACTCGATCGTCGTGCTCGAGTCGATCTTCCGCTGCCGCGAGGAGGGGGACGGCCGGGCCGGATCGTCCGTCCGCGGCACGGAGGAGGTCGGCGGCGCCGTCTTCGCGTCGACGCTCACCACGATCGCCGTCTTCTTCCCGATCGTCTTCGTCTCCGGGGTCGCGGGCCAGCTGTTCGGCGACCAGGCGCTGACCGTCGTCTTCTCGCTCCTCTCGTCGCTCGTCGTCGCGCTCTTCTTCATCCCGATGCTCGCGGCCCGCGGACGGGACGCCGGCGCCGCCGGCGCGGGGTCCGGCGGACCGCTCCGGCTCCTCCTCGACGTGGCGACCCCGATCGTCCTCCCCCACCGGACGCTCGCCGCGGCCGCCTTCCGCGCCAACCTCGGCGACCGCGGCGGCGTCGGCCGGGCGGCGGTCGCGCTGCTCGTGCTGCCGGTGGCGATCGCCCACGCCGCGGTCGAGATCGCCGCGCGCGCGCTCCTGACGGTCCTCCTGGTCCTCCTGTTCGTCGTCGCGCTCGCGACGCGCCTCCTCGCCGGCGCGGTCCGCCTCGCCGGGGCCCCGTTCCAGTTCGTGTTCGACCGCGGATTCGGGCTCGTGAACGCCGGCTACCCGCGGCTCCTCCGGACGATCCTCCTCCGCCCGACCCTGATGTTCCTCGTCCTCGTCGTCGCCGTCGCGGGGGGCGCGCTCGCCCTCCGAGAGGCGCGGTCGCTCGGCACGGAGATGCTCCCGACGGTCCACCAGGGCGAGCTCGTCGCCCACGTCTATCTCCCGGTCGGGACGCCGGTCGAGCGGACGGCGCGCGCCCTCGCCCCGATCGAGCGGGACCTGCTCGCGCTCCCGGAGGTCGAGCAGGTCGCGTCGGCCGTCGGGGTCGGGCGGGACGAGATCGCCGACCCGGACGAGGGAGGGCACTCCGCCCGGGTCCTCGTCCGTCTCTCTCCGTCCGCGGCGGACGCCGCCGGAGAGGAGCGCGCGATCGCGGCGATGCGCGGCGTCCTCGGCGGACGCCCCGAGCTGACCGGGTTCCGGTTCAGCCGACCGACCCTCTTCTCGATCAAGGCGCCGCTCGAGGTCCACGCCCGCGGGGACGACCTCGAGACCCTCCGCGTCGCCGCCGGCGACATCGTCCGGCGGATGCAGGGGACGCCGTCGCTCACCGACGTCCGCTCGACCGTCACCCGCGGCAATCCCGAGGTGCGGCTGTCGTTCGACCGCGAGAAGCTCCGGAGGTACGGCCTCGACCTCGAGGCGATCGCGAACCGCATCCGCGCCCAGGTGCAGGGGGTCGTGTCGACCCGGTTCGCCGACGAGGAGCAGCGGATCGACGTCCGCGTCCTCTCCGACGTCGACTCGGTCGACGCCCTCCTCGAGCTGACGGTGAACCGCGGTCGCGCCGTCGGCCTCTCGGACACGCTCGACCGCGGCGCCGAGGGCGGGGGCGGCAGCTCCGGTACCGGGACCGCCCTCATCCGGGACCGCACCCTCTTCCCGGGGACGACGATCGACCTCGGCGGCGACGATCCGATCCCGCTCCGCCAGGTGGCGGACGTCCGGGTGGTGAAGGGGCCGTCGGAGATCCGCCGCATCGACGGCCAGCGCGCGGCGGTCGTGACCGCCAACTCGGTCGGTCTCGACATCGGTTCGGCGGTGAAGGAGATCGAGGCGATGCTCGCCCGCGTCGAGCAGGACCACGACGACCTGATCTGCGAGGTCGGCGGTCAGGGGGCGGAGATGGACGAGGCGATGAGCGGGATGCGGGCCGCCCTCCTCCTCGCCGTCTTCCTCGTCTACCTGGTGATGGCGTCGCAGTTCGAGTCGATCCTTCAGCCGCTCGTCATCCTCGTCTCGGTCCCCCTGGCGTTCGTCGGCGGGATCCTCTCCCTCGTCGTCACCGACACGCCGCTGTCGGTCGTCGCGTTCATCGGCGGCGTCGTGCTCGCGGGCATCGTGGTGAACAACGCGATCGTCCTCATCGACTACACGAACCGGCTGCGCGCCCGCGGCCGGACGGTCGTCGACGCCCTCGTCGAGGCCGGCCACGCCCGGCTCCGCCCGATCCTGATGACCACGCTGTCGACGGTCCTCGCGCTCCTCCCCCTCGCCGGCGCCCTCGCCCTCGTCCCCGGCGCCGATCGCCTCCCCGGTTCGTTCTGGCACGGCTCGGAGCTGCAGGCCCCGATGGCGATCACGGTCGTCGGGGGGCTGACCCTGTCGACGCTGCTGACCCTGGTGGTGATCCCGGTCGTCTACCGGCTGGTGCAGGGGAAGGGGCTTCGGGTCGGGGAGCCGGGGCGCGGGGAGGACGCTCGCACGGACGGCCCGGGCGCCCCGTCGTCCTGACGTCCCGGCGCCCCGGACCCATCACCCGAGACGCGGAGAAGCGGACCGGTCTCGCCGAGACCGGCCCGCTTCTCCGCGTATCTGGTGGATCGGATGGGAGTCGAACCCACGACCTCTACGTTGCGAACGTAGCGCTCTCCCAACTGAGCTACCGACCCATGGAGAGCGGGAGTCTAGCCATCCGCGGGAGGCCGTGCCAAGCCTGTTTTCCGCCCGCGCGCGCCCGCCGCTCCCCGGCCCCCGACCTCACGCCTCCAGCAGCGACCTCGCGTCCATCTCCGGCGGCTGCTCCAGCCCCATCATGTCGATCAGCGTCGGCGACACGTCGGCGAGGACCCCCCCCTCGCGGAGCTTCGCGCCGCGGTAGCGCTCGCCGATCACGAGGAGGGGGACGGGGTTCGTCGTGTGGGCGGTGTGGGGGCAGTCGTTCTCCTCGTCCCACATCACCTCGCAGTTCCCGTGGTCGGCGGTGAGGAGGACCGCGCCGCCCCGGTCGACGATCGGCGGGACGATCCGCGACAGGGCGTCGTCGACCGCCCGCACCGCCTCGACCGCCGCGTCGAGCTTGCCGGTGTGCCCGACCATGTCGGGGTTCGCCAGGTTCAGGACGATGAAGTCGAACCGGCCCCCCGCGATCTCCCGGACCAGCCGCTCGGTCACCTCGGGGGCCGACATCTCCGGCTGGAGGTCGTACGTCGCGACCTTCGGCGACGGGACGAGGATCCGCTCCTCGCCGGCCTGCTCGTCCTCGACGCCGCCGGAGAAGAAGTAGGTGACGTGCGCGTACTTCTCCGTCTCGGCGATCCGGAGCTGCGTGCGGCCGGCGTCGGCGACGACGTTCGCCATGACGTGGTCGAGGCGTTGCGGCGGGAACGCGTCGGCGACCCCGAGGTCCGGGAAGTCGGCCCGGTAGCGCGTCATCGAGACGTATCGGAGGCGCGGCCGCGGCGAGGCGAGCCGGAACGCGTCGAACGACTCGTCCTGGAACGCCAGCGTCAGCTCGCGCGCCCGGTCGGCGCGGAAGTTGAAGAACAGGACCGCGTCGCCGTCCGCGATCCGGCCCTCGTCCGGCGGACCGACGACCGTCGGCACCACGAACTCGTCCGACTCGTCGCGCGCGTACGCCGCCTTCACCGCCTCGAGGCCGGTCGGCGCGCGCTCGCCGATCCCCTCGGCGAGGCAGCGGTACGCCCGCTCGACGCGGTCCCACCGCTGGTCGCGGTCCATCGCGAAGTACCGGCCGACGACCGACGCGACCCGGCCGACCCCCGCCTCGCGCAGCGCGCGCTCCAGCTCGTCGACGTACCGGTCGGCGGACCGCGGCGGCGTGTCCCGGCCGTCGAGGAGCGCGTGGACGAACAACCGGTCCGGCGCGAGCCCGCGGGACCTCGCCAGGTCGATCAGCGCCCGGACGTGCCGGTCGGACGAGTGGACGCCGCCGTCGGAGACGAGGCCGATCAGGTGGAGCGACCGTCCC
>JAUIEL010000015.1 GCA_030428825.1 bacterium | reverse complement strand
CCTGGAGACGCCCTGCGCCAAGAACGACGCGGCCACGCAGATCGTCCGCCCGGGCGATCCCCCGAACCCCTCCACGCTCGTGCCGGGACAGGCTCCGACGATCGGAGCGGTCTGGAACCCGTCCATCGATCACTCGTCGTTCGAGACAAGCGCCCTGCTCGACGTGCTGATCCTCGGCATCGAGAAAACCGAGATCCACCTCCCGCCGTACGGCACGCTGCTCTGCGACCTCGACAAGCCGCACCTGCTGCTCCCCTCCGATCCGGGACAGGCGTTCGAGATCCCGATTCCGTTCGAGTGCGAACTCATCGGACTGAGCCTCCGCGGTCAGGGCCTCTCCATGTCCCTGGCCAAGTCGCGACTCACCAACGCGATCGACATCGTCATCGGCGCGCCATAGCAGTCCGTCGAAGAAGCGCCCCGTCGGGGCACGCGCTCCCGGACACGAGAAACCCCCGCGCCGTCACGGGGACGACGCGGGGGACGGTCGGGCGGAGCCCGTCGCCGGACGGTCGACTACGGCCAGGTGAGGGCGAGCGCGTTCGACAGTCCGGTCCCCTCGGAGGCGCCGGCGTCGGCGAGCGCCACCTGCGTCACGATCGTCGCCGGCCCCACGCCGCCCGGGATCGGGAGCGCGAAGCCGCCCGCCGGATCGGTCGTGAGCGGCACGACCAGGGCGATCGGCACCGGCACGAGCAGTCCGCCGCCGAACGCGGTCGGGTTCGACTGGAGCCCCACGACGATCAGCGCCGCCGTCGACGCGGGCGCGTCCTCCAACGTCAGCGTTCCGGCGCCGCCCGGCCCGAGGTCGCCGTGCGCCGAGAGCGCGGGCGTCTCGCCGTTCCCGCCGACCTTGCCGAACCCGAGGTCCTGTCCGAGCGGGACGATCGCGAAGTCGGTCCCGCTCACCCCCTCGTAGTCCTGACTCCCGTTGTCCTGCACCACACGAACGCGCGCCGTCGACGTCACCGAGTCCGGCACCGTCCACGCGAACGTGTGCACCGCGCCGGTCGAGGTGTCCCCCTTCGGGATGTCGAGCGCGATCGGCACCCACGGGCCGCCGATCCCGTCGACCGAGTAGTAGAGGTCCCAGTTCGCCGTGTCGTGCTCCTGCACGACGTGCCACTGCACGCTGAAGGTCGAACCGCAGATCAGGGTCTCTCCGCCGAACGGCGCGTCGAGATCGACGTGGGCGGAGGCGGGGACGGCGAGGGTGAAGAAGGTCGAGAGGGCGACGGCGGAGCGGCACCCGGCACGAAGGTGTCGAATCACGGAGGACTCCTGTCCTGGGGAACGAGATTGGGGGGCCCACAGGCAGGTCGGTCCCTTGGACGGCCGCGCGCGGCGGCGGGGTCCGTCTTTTTCTCGGCGGCGCCGTTCCGGGGAAGGTGCGCGCCCCGGGATCCCCGCGTCAGTTGCCGCCGCCGCCGCGCACCAGCTCGCGGTGGAGGAACCCGCGCGCCAGATCCCAGGAGCGGCCCATCTGCCGCTCGGTCTTCCCGAGCACCGACCCCGCCTCCTGCAGGGTCAGGCCGGCGAAGACGTGCAGCTCGACGACCCTCGACAACTCGTCGTCCCGCTCGGAGAGCCGTCCCATCGCCTCGTCCAGCGCGAGGAGGTCGAGCTCGTCCCGCTCGAACGCCGCCAGCGCCTCGTCGAGGACGACGCGGGCGTTCGAGCCGCCCCGCTTGCCGGCCCGCTTCGCCCGCGCGTGGTCGACGAGGACGTGGCGCATCGCCCGCGCCGCGACACGGAGGAAGTGGTTCTTCCCCTCCCACTCGCGCTCGGCGTCGCCGCCGATCCGGAGCCACGCCTCGTGCACCAGGGCCGTCGTCTGGAGCGTCTGCGCGCGCCGCTCGTTCCGGAGATGCCGGCTGGCGATCGAACGGAGCTCCTCGTAGAGCAGCGGCAGCAGCTCGTCCGCGGCGGCGACGTCCCCGTCGCCCATGCGCCGGAGCAGCCGCGTGGCCCGTGCTTCGGAGGGATCGGCCATGTGCGAAGGATACCCCGGTTTCGGGCCTTCGACCGGAGGAGAGGCGCGAACGCCCCGGGCCGACGGGGTCGGGGGCCGGCCCGGAGGCGGTACGCTGAGGCGATGAACGCCGTCCCCGTCCTCTCCGTCCTCCTCGCGGGCGCGCTCGCCGCGGCCGATCCCGTCGTTCCGCCGGCCGCCCCCGACGAACTCCCCGACGACCTGCCGGTCCTCGAGTCCCAGGCCTGCGCCCTCTGCCACTCGAACTCGCCGCGGGCGAGCGCGATGCGCGACATGGAGGATCGGCCGATCTCCCCGCACCGGCTCTGGTCCGGGACGATGATGGCGAACTCGTCCCGCGACCCGCTGTGGCGGGCGGCGGTGGCGGCCGAGGTCCGGGCGACCCCGTCGAGGAAGGCGGAGATCGAGCGGAAGTGTCTCTCCTGCCACGCGCCGATGGCGCACCACGCCGGCGTGTTCGACGACCACCCGTCACCGATGGAGCTCCTGGACGACGACTCGCGCGTCGGCGAGCTCGCGCGCGACGGCGTGTCGTGCACGATCTGCCACGGCATCACGCCCGAGGGGCTCGGGAGCGACGCGAGCTTCTCGGGCGGCTACGTCCTCGACGACCGCCGGCGGCTGTTCGGACCGCACGAGCGGCCGTTCGTGATGCCGATGCGGGCCCACACCGGCTTCACGCCGACGCTCGGGACGCACGTCCTCGACGCGGAGCACTGCGGGACGTGCCACACGCTCGAGACCGACGCGCTCGACCCGGACGGGAACGACCTCGGCGTCCGGTTCCTCGAGCAGGCGCCGTTCCTCGAGTGGAGGAACTCCTGGTTCGCGGAGCAGGTCGACGAGCGCGGACGGAAGACCCGGACCTGCCAGGCTTGCCACGTCCCGACGACCGACGAGGACGGCAGCGAGATCTGGGCCCGGATCGCCCGCCACCCCGGCGGCAACGACTTCCCGCCGACCGCCGCGCGCGACCCGTACGGCCGCCACCGGTTCGTCGGCGGGAACACCCTCGTCTTGCGGATGCTGAAGGACCACCGCGACGAGCTCCGCGTCTGGGCGTCGGACCGCGTGCTCGACGAGACGATCGAGGCGACGCGCGAGCAGCTCCGACGCGAGACGGCGGCGGTCTCGATCGAGGAGGTCCGCCGCGACGGCGGCGCGCTGTCGTTCGAGGTCGCGGTCGTGAACCGGACCGGCCACAAGCTGCCGACCGCGCACCCGACCCGACGCGCGTGGCTGCGGGTCGAGGTGAAGGACGCGGACGGCGCGGTCGTCTTCCGGTCCGGCACGACCGACGCCGCCGGGCGGATCGTCGGCGCCGACGGCGAGCCGCTGCGGTCCGAGCGCCTCGACGGCCCGATCGAGCCGCACCGGGACGTGATCCGCTCGGCCGACGAGGTGCAGATCTGGCAGGCGGTGATGGCGGACGCGGACGGCGCTCCGACGCACGTCCTGCTGCGGGGCGTCGAGTGGCTGGTCGACGACCGCCTCCTCCCGTCCGGCTGGTCCCCCGATCACCCGGACGCCGCGCGGACCGCCCCCGTGGGCGTCGACGGAGACGACGACTTCACCGGCGGTTCGGACCGGGTGCGGTTCGAGGTGGAGGTCGCGGCGGAAGGGCCGATGTCGATCGAGGCGGCGCTGCTGTTCCAGCCGCTCTCCGCGCGGTGGGCGGAGGAGCTGTTCCGCTGGGAAGACCCGGCGATCGAGCGGTTCCGGCGGATGCACGACGCCGCGGACAAGGCGCCGGAGGTCCTGGCGAGCGCGCGGGGCCGGGGCTGACCGAGGTCGACCGGACGCGCCGGGCCGCGCGCGCGCTCGGGCGTCCCTACTCCCGGACCTTCTGCCCCTCGGAGATCCGCCGCTCGGCCACGCGGTCCGCGGCCTCGGACGTCGTGATGCCGTCCTCGCGGGCCTTCGCGAACACCTCCTTCAACGCGTGGTAGATGTTCTCGATCTTCGGCATCGCGCTCGACTCCTTGTATCCCCCCGGCTCGAACTCGCACGACACGTTGATGATCCCCCCCGCGTTGATCACGTAGTCCGGCGCGTACAGGATCCCCTTCTCCTGCAACATCGCCGCGTGCCGCTCCTCGCCGAGCTGGTTGTTCGCGCAGCCGCCGACCGCCTTCGCCTTGAGGCGCGGGATCGTCGCGTCGTTCAGCACCGCGCCGAGCGCGCACGGGACGAAGACGTCGCAGTCGACGTCGTAGATCGAGTTCGGTTCGACGATCTCGGTCCCGTCGAGGTGGTCGCGCACCCACTGGAGGTTCTTCTCGTTCACGTCGGCGGCGACGACGACGCCGCCCTCCTTCCGGATCGCCTCGCAGAGCGGCTTCGCGACCGCGCCGATCCCCTGGACCGCGAACGTCTTCCCCGAGAAGTCGGCCGAGCCCCAGACCTCCTCCAGGCACGCCTTCAGGCCGACGAACGTCCCGTGCGCGGTGTACGGCGACGGGTTCCCCGAGCCGCCGTTCTCGATCGACAGGCCGGAGACCCACTTCGTCGTCTCGCGCACCTGGTCGAGGTCCTCGATGCCGATCCCGACGTCCTCGGCGGTGATGTACTTCCCGCCGAGCGAATCGATCAGCTTCCCCATCGCGTGGAAGAGCGCCGGGCTCTTGTCGGTCGACGCGTTCCCGATGATCACGGCCTTCCCGCCGCCGAGCCCGGTCTGCGCGAGCGCCGACTTGTACGTCATGCCGCGCGACAGCCGCATCACGTCGACCAGCGCCTCGTCCTCGCTCGCGTACGGCCACATCCGGAGGCCGCCGAGCGCGGGCCCGAGCGTCGTGTCGTGGACGGCGACGATGCCGTGCAGGCCCGCGTCGGGATCGACCCCGCGCACGACCCGCTCCCAACCCTCGACCTTGATCTCGCTGATGTCGACCATCTCGAACCTCTGTTGCACGCGACAGGCCCACCTCGTGCGGACGGGCACCCGTGCCGCGTCCTCGCATCGTCTTCCTGGGTGGGGATCGGAAACGGAGCAGCATACAGGGGCGGGCGGTCCCCCGGCACGGACGAAAACGCCGGCCGATTCGTCGCAGCTACCTAACCCCTTGCTCCACAACGCCTCTCACTTTCCGTCGCGCCCGAGGTACTTCCGGTAGGTCGGACGGGAGAGGAGCTTGTTCTGGATCACGTGGATCGCGGTCGCCACCTCGTGCGCGTCGGTGACGTGCAGCTCCGGCAGGTCGAAGAACCCGCCGGCGAGCCGACCCGCGAGCTCCCAGCAGTCGGCCTCCGCCTCGGTCATGCCGCACTCGATCACGCGCGCGCGATCGGCGGCGAGGGCCGCCGCCTCGTCGACCGGCGCCGCCGCGTCCGCTCCGTCGTCGTCCTGCGCCGCCGCCCGGCTCCCCAGGAAGACCACGCCCGCCATCGACGCCAGACGCAGCGCGTCCCGTCGGGTCACCTCGGTGTCGCTCATCGATTCGCTCCTCGGACTCCGGTGTTCGGTCGACGGCGGTCCCTCGCTCCCGGGGCGAGGCCGCGGACCGTCGAGTGAGTACGATTCCACCCTGGTCATGACGCCGATCCTCGAGACGACCGACCTCTCCAAGACGTACGGCGACGTGCGAGCGCTGGACGGAATCGATCTCTCGCTCGCGCCGGGGGAGATCCTCGGCTTCGTCGGCCCGAACGGCGCCGGCAAGTCGACGTTCATGAAGCTCCTGCTCGGCGTCTGCCGCCCGACCCGCGGGCGTGCGCGCGTGTTCGGACTCGACGCGGTCGAGCGCTCGACCGACGTCCGCGCGCGCGTCGGGTACCTCCCCGGCGACCTCGGCGTCTACCGGAACCTCACCGGGCGCGGGTTCCTCGACTTCTGCCTCTCGTTCCACGCGGGCGCGGACCGGACCCGCGCCAGCGACCTCGCCGAGCGGTTCGGGCTGCCGCTCGGCCAGCGCGTGAAGGGGTACTCGACGGGGATGCGCCAGAAGCTCGGCCTCATCCAGGCGCTGGCGGTCGGCGCGGAGCTCCTGCTCCTCGACGAACCGACGAAGGGGCTCGACCCGACCAGCCAGGCGCTCTTCCTCGACCTCCTCCGCGAGGAGAACGCCGCCGGGCGATCGATCGTCCTCTCCTCGCACGTGCTGGAGGAGATCGAGCGGACCTGTCACCGCATCGTCTTCATCGAACGCGGACGGCTGATCGAACCCGGGGTGATCGACGCCGCGCGGGAGCGATTCCGGCGCGAGCTCCGCGTGACGTTCGACGCGGGCGCGACCCCGGACCTCGCCACCGTCCCCGGCGTGCGCGACGTCGTGCGGCAGCGCGACCGGATCGTGCTGCACCTCGACGGGCCGCTCGGGCCCGCGCTGTCGCGCCTCGCCGAGCTCGACGTGCGGTCGATCGAGTACAACCGCCCGAGCCTCCAGGACGTCTACCGCGCGGTCTACCTCGAGCGCGGGGAGGAGACGGGATGATCGTCGCCCGCACGCTCCGCGACGACTGGTGGAAGGTCCTCGCGTACGCCGGCATCCTCGTCTTCAACCTGGTGGCGACGGTCCTCGCGTTCCCGACGTTCGAGAAGAACTGGGCGGCGATCACGAACCTGATCCCGGACTTCATCGGCTTCGTCAAGGACGCGATGAACCGCATGCTGGAGGGGGCCGGCGGCGGGAAGCTCTCGGTCTTCCTCGGCATCAACCACTTCTTCAAGGGCGCCAACGTGATCGGGCCGGCGGCGGCGATCGTCCTCGCGCTCGGGACGGTCGTGCGCGAGGTCGAACTCGGGACGATCGGGATGCTCCTCGCCCGCCCGGTGCGGAGGCGGCGCCTGCTCCTCGGCTGGGCGGCGGTGCACCTCCTCGAGCTGATCGTGCCGGTCCTCGCCGCCACGCTCCTCCTGCCGACCCTCACGGCGCGGCTACTCGACCGCGAGATCGAGCTCGCGCCGTTCCTGCTGTCGTCGCTCCACGGCGCGGCGTTCATCACGCTCGTCTACGCGATGTCGCTGTTGTTCGCGGTCGCGTTCGCGGAGCAGATCAAGGTCGCGGCGGCGGCGGGCGGCGTCTGCATCCTCTCGTTCATGCTCTACTTCATCGACGCGACCCGGCCGTTCACGATCTACGACCTGTCGTCGATCGAGATCTACATGGACATCCTCCAGGGGAACGGCTTCCCCTGGGCCGAGTTCGCGACCTGCCTCCTCCTCGCCGCCGGCTGCTTCGTCGCCGCCGTGAAGCTGTTCGAGTCGAAGGATTACTGACAGCCGTCCTTCGCTCGCCGACGCAGGAGTCGGCGACGCGCCGACAGAACGATGAAGAGCGCGAGAAGTCGCGCGATCTCCTCGATCGCCGAGGAACCCGCCGCCGCGGGCGCACGTCGAACTGTCCCTTCCCCCCCGCTCGTGACCGTGACTCTCAGGCCCCAGAAGGAACCGAGGAGAAGAGAAGTGATGAAGTCGACCTGCGTCGGATGGAAGGCCGGTCTCGCGACGGTGCTCGTGGGCGCGCTCGCGTGGACCGCGTCGGCGGTGATCGTCAGCGGAAAGACGTTCGGGAAGTGGGACCTGCCGGCGAACCCGTCGTCGGCCGTGCTCGCCGAGGGCGCGCTGCTCGACTCGAGCGGCGCGACCGTCTTCAAGATGAAGGCGAAGCTCGCGGAGACGCCGAGCCCGTCGCTCTCGATGCGGCAGGGGACGATGAACGGCGTGCTCGACAACGGTTCGGGGAGCCTCTTCCCGATCTACGGCGTGTCGGGGAAGTGGAAGGCCTTGGCGCTCTCCGGCGACGGCTCGTTCGAGGCGGTCATCACGCTGCAGCGCTCGCCGCTCGGTCCGGTCGCCGTCATCGGGAAGATGGCCGGGAAGTTCTCGGACCCGCCGTCGTTCCCGAACCAGGTCGGCAAGTACAAGGGAGAGTGGAAGGCGGACCTCTGAGGAATCCGCTCCCCGCACCCTGCGTCGCGCGGCCGTTCGCTCCCCCCGCGGACGGCCGCGCCCTTTCCTGGCGGCCGCGCCGGTGCGCCCGCGAACGTCGCCCTCTCCGCCCGCGGGCGATCGGGGTCACGGCGAGAAACCGTTCGCGCCGCCGTCTTCGTCGTCCGGGTCGAACGTGAGGTCGAGCAGCTCCCACCAGCTCGTCACGCGCCCGTCGCCGGGCGTCGCGCCGTCCCGGCAGAACGCGTAGCGGCCATAACCAGCCCCCTCCCCGACCGTGGCGCCGGGCGTGAGGAACCGGACCGCCGCCCAGGCGTCGCGGAGCGCGAGGCCCGGCGGCGGCAGGATGAGCTGGACCCCGTGCCGCCCGGGCAGGAAGCCGCCGAACCGGTCGTACGCGGCGAGCCCGTACGACGCGACGACCGCCGCGTCGGTCGCCTCGGCGAGGCGGGCGCCGGCCGCGCGGACGTCCTCGGGCAGGTCGTCGGCCTCGGCCGCCCGCCGCGCGAGATCGAACACGTCGACGTAGAGCGGCCGCTCCGCGTACGACAGCGCGCCGGCCGCGCCGGGACGACCGCGGAGCTCGAACAGCCAGTCCGGGCCGTCCTCGTGGGCGGCGAGTCGGACGGCGAACGCGTCGAGCGCCTCCTTCACCGGGCCGATCCGATCGAGCCGGAGGCACGCCATCGCCTCGCGCCCGACGATCTCCCTCGCGCCGTCTTCGAGCTCCCCGCTCGCGAGGCCGCTCCGGCGGTGCGCTTCGGTCTGCTCGACGACGATGCGGCCGAACTCCTCCGGCGTGAGCGTCGCCGGGTCCTCGAACCGCCCGAGGATCGACTCCCAGGGGAACGGGAAGCCGGCCATCGGGGTCGCCACCATGACGTCGATCCCGAACCCACCCGCCCCCGGTCGCCACTGCCAGGCGTCCTCGAGGCTCGACATCTCGCAGACGTCGAAGACGACGAGGTCGAGCGAGTCCTCGGCCGCCAGCACGTCCGAGAGCTCGGCCGGGTAGAGCCGGTCGCCGCCGTCCGTCTCGTCGGGGCAGAACGTCCAGCCGTTGCCGTGCGTGTAGAAGATCAGCGCCGTGTGGCGCGCCGGATGGTGCGCCCGCGCCCAGCGGAGATAGTCGCGCAGCAGGGTCGCGTCGCCGGAGTTCGCCTCGTACGACGACCCGACGGTGATCTCCGGCAGCTCGGGGCGGCCGTCCAGACGCTCGGCGGCGTCGCGGGTCAGGCGGTAGAGGCGCGTGTCCGCGAAGTCCTCGCCGAAGCCGGCCGCCGAATCCGAGAAGCCGGGGGACCGGTCGACCAGGCAGAACACCTCGACGCGACCGGCCGCGGGGATCCCCCGCCGCAACGCCTCGACGTCGGGGCCGAAGGTCTCCTCGCTGCTGTTGTCGCTCCCCCCGTACAGGAGGATCGTCCAGTCGTTCGGCGCGGGCGCGCCGTCGGGCGCGGCCGGACTCGCGAGCGCGGCGAGCAGCGCGGTGGCGATCGAGGTCGAGATCATCGGGCGTTCCTCCGGCGAGCGGGTCCGTCCCCGGGGTCGGGGAGCGCGAGGTCGAAGCGCTCGGCGAACGTCTTCAGGACGATCGTCGTGCGCGTGGAGAGGACGCCGGGGACCGCCCCGATCCCCTCGCGGATCAGCCGATGCAGCGCGTCGGTGTCGGCGACGCGCACCTTCACGAGGTAGCAGTCCTCCCCCGCGACGTCGTGGACCTCCAGCACCCCGGGGAGGCGAGCGACCGCGACGGGGATGTCCGTCTCGTGGAGCGCCTCCTCGGTGCGGAGGTGGATGAAGGCGACGAGCGCGCGGTCGACGGCGCCGGGGTCGATCCGCGCGAGGTACCCCTGGATGACGCCGCGCTCCTCGAGGCGACGGACGCGCTGGAGGACCGCCGAAGGGGCCATGCCGAGCGACCGGGCGAGCTCGGCGTTGGAGACCCGGGCGTCCGTCTGCAGCCGGTCGAGCAGCTCGAGGTCGGTCGAGTCGATCATTCGCTTCTCCTCGGCCAGAGACGAACGATCTGATCCGATCGTTGGGTCACCCCGCACGATTCTTCTTCCACGGACCGGACTTCGGGAACGTCTCCGAATCGAAGAGCGGGACCGGACCTCTCCCCGGCCCATCTGCCGATTCTTCTGATAGAAGGGAGCGGTGTCCGCCCCACCCGGCCGATCCTCCTCGACGCACGCCGCCCTCTCGTTCGGGGTCTTCTTCGCCGCCCTCTTCTCCGGGCTCGGCGTCTACCTGCCGTACTGGCCGCTCTGGCTGAAGCACCACGGGATGTCGGCGCGGGAGATCGGCGTCCTCGTGTCGCTCCCCCTGATCGCCCGGAGCATCGCGAGTCCGGCGCTCGCGCGCGTGATCGATCGGACCGGGCACCGGCGACGCGCGATCGGACTGCTGGCCCTCGGCGCCTTCGTCGTCTTCCTCTTCTACGGCGGAGCGCGCTCGTTCACGCCGCTGCTGCTGATCGGCATCGGCTTCGGATTCTGCTTCTCCTCGCTCTCCCCGCTGGCGGACAACCTCGCGACGCTCACGGCGCGCGAGCACGACCTCGACTACGGCCGCGTCCGCCTGTGGGGATCGGTGGCGTTCCTGGCCATGGCGATGGCGGCGGGTGAGGCGTTGAACGGGCGCTCGCCCGACATCCTGTTCCCTCTCGGCGCGACGTGCATCGCGGCGTGCGCCCTGACCGCGTGGCTGCTCCCCCCGATCGCCGCCGACGACGCGGGGACCGGCGACGGCCGCGGCGGGGTCGGGTTGCCGCGGCGACGCGACTTCGCCCTCCTCTGCCTCGTGTCGGCGCTCGTCCAGGGGAGCCACGGGACGTACTACGGATTCTCGACGCTCCACTGGCAGGCGAACGACCTCTCCGAGCGGGTCATCGGGATCCTGTGGGCCGAGGCGGTCGTCGCCGAGATCGTCCTCTTCGCGTTCGCGACCGCCCTCCTCCGGCGGGTCGGCGCCACCGGCCTGCTCCTGATCGGCGCGGCGGCGGCGCTGGTCCGGTGGCCCCTCACCGCGGCGTGCACCGGCGTCGCGTCGCTCGCCGCGATCCAGCTCCTCCACGCGCTCTCGTTCGGGGCGACGCACTTCGCGTGCGTGGCGTGGATCAGCCGGCGCATCCCCGTCCACCGCTCGGCGACGGCGCAGTCGATCTTCGGCGCCGCCACCGGCCTCGGCGTCGCGGCGGGGACCGCGATCGCGGGCGAGCTGTACGCGCGCGATCCGGCGGCGTCGTTCCGGTTCATGGCCGGCCCCGTCGCGATCGGGATCGCGATCGCCCTCTGGCGGCGGAGGGCGTGGTCCGACTGAGGTCCCGAGCGCTCGCTCGAGTCCGTCGCCGACCGTCGGACGGCCGTGGACGTCCCCGTCTCGATCCCGAAAAACCGACTCCCTCCGTCAGGTGAACGGCGCGGCCCGCCTAGGAACCGCGACCCGACCCCCTGGAAAGAAGACGGAGTCCCCCATGAAGCTCACCCTCGTCCTCGCGACGTCGTTCGTCGCGATCCTCTCCGCGCGGAGCGACGCGCAGAACGACCTGTTCACCGTGACCGGCGCGGCCGCCGGCGACGAGTTCGGCCGCTCGGTCAGCGGCGCCGGAGACGTCGACGGCGACGGCACCCTCGACTTCGCCGTCGGAACCGACCAGGAGAACGGCCCCGGCTCGGGGTACGTCCAGGTCTTCTCCGGCGCGACCGGCGCCCTCCTCCTCACGATCCCGTCCGGCTTCGGCAATCAGCAGTTCGGCTACGCGATCAGCGAGGCCGGCGACCTGAACGGCGACGGCTTCGGCGACCTCCTGATCGGCGATCCGTTCTTCTCCGTCGGCGCGACGACCGACGGGTTCGCCGGCGTCTTCTCCGGCGCGACCGGCGCGCTCCTGCTCGGCATCCCGAGCCCGTTCCCCGGCCTCGCCGGCGTCCCCGCCGGCTGGGGCTTCTCGGTCGACCTGATGGGCGACGTCAGCGGCGACGGCCTCCCCGACTACCTGATCGGCGCGCCGCTGAGCGATCCGATCGGCGGCGGCACGATGACGAACACCGGCCACGCGGCGGTCGTGTCCGGCGCGACGGGCGCCCCGCTCCCCGGCTACCTCTACACGGGCGGCGTGCGGGGGGACGAGTTCGGCATCGGCGTCGCCAACGCCGGCGACGTGAACGGCGACGGCACGAACGACTTCGTGATCGGCGCCGATCAGGTCAACACCGGGCCGTTCCTCTTCCCCGGCTTCGCCAACGTGTACGACGGCGCGACCGGCGCGGTCTTCCCGAACGGCAACCTCACGGGGACGGCCTGGCCCGAGGCGTTCGGCATCGGCGTCGACGGCGCGGGCGACGTGAACGGCGACGGCTTCGCCGACGTCGTCGTCGGCGCGCCGAACGCGGGGGCGAGCGGCGACGGCGCGGCGACCGTCTTCTCCGGCGCCTCGCTGGTCGGCGGCCCCGGCGCGACGGCGATCTACACGCTCGAGCCGAGCGCGTTCACGATCGACTTCGGCATCCGCGTCCGCGGCGTCGGCGACGTCAACCTCGACGCGGTCCCCGACCTCCTCGTGAGCGACCGGCTGTCGGCCGCGACCGTGTTCGACGGTCAGACGGGCGCCGAGCTGTACGCCATCTCGAACGCCCTGAGCGGCCACCTGTTCGGCGTGCCGATCGACGGCGCGGGGGACGTGAACGGCGACGGCTGCGCCGACTACCTGGTCGGATCGGACGGCGAGGGCCCGAACGGCACCGCCCGCCTCTACAACGGCTGCGGCGTGGCGTTCACGTACGGACCGAGCGCGCCGAGCGTCAGCAATCCGAACGGCGCCCAGATCGGATGGTCGGGGTCGCTCGGAATCGCCGCGAACAGCTTCGTGCTCACGGTGAGCGGCGCGAATCCGAACGTGCCCGGGCTCTTCTTCTACGGCATGGGTCAGCAGCAGACCTCGTTCTTCAACGGCTTCCTCCTGGTCAACCCGCCGCTGTTCCGGGTCTACCCGATCGTGCAGACCGACGCGACCGGCGCCGGCGCGCGCCCCGTCGACTTCGCGACGCTCCCGCCGGCGGCGCCGATCCTCCCCGGCTCGCAGTGGAACTTCCAGTTCTGGTACCGCGACGGCGGGAGCTCGAACACCAGCAACGCGCTCTCGGTCCTGTTCGCCCCCTGAGCGCCATGAACGAACCGCCGATCCGCCTCCGCCGGGATCCGCGGAGCGGGAGGACGACCGCCAGGCCGTCCTCCCGTCTCTCCGTCTCCGGTCCCGCCGACCGCCCCTCCTTGCGCCCCTCCGCGGGGTCGAGGAAGATGGGGGCGATGTCCCCCGATCCGACGCGGCCGTCGCTCCTGCTGCGCGTCCGGGACTCCGCCGACCACGACGCGTGGCGCGAGTTCGACGCGACGTACCGCGACCTCGTCCTCGGCTACTGCCGTCGCCGCGGGCTCCAGCCCGCCGACGCGGAGGACGTGCTCCAGGTCGTCCTGATCAGCCTCTCCCGAGCGATGCGGCGGTGGGAGTACCGCCGCGAGCGCGGCCGCTTCCGGGCCTACCTCGGCTGCGTGGTCCGGAACGCCGTCAACCGCCACCAGGCGCGTGGGCGCCCCGCGGACGTCCAGCTCGAGACCAGCGTCCGCGCCGTCCTCTCCGACCCGACCGGCCCACGGGCCGACGAGCTCTGGGAACGAGAGTGGGTGCGGCACCACTACCGGCGGGCGATGGAGACGATCCGCGAGACGTTCTCCGAGCGGAGCGTCCGCGTCTTCGAACGCCTCCTCGAAGGGGCCCGCGTCGCCCGCGTCGCGATCGAGTTCGAGACGACCGAGACCGCGATCCACCAGGTGAAGCGCCGCATCAAGCAGCGGATGGGCGCGCTGATCGCCGAGCAGGTCGCCGCGGAGGAGCCGGGGGATGTCTCCCTCCGACGGTGACCCGCGACCGCCCGACCGGTTCGGCTTCGACCTCCCCGAGGAGGAGTGGCTCGCCCGCGTCCGCGACTCGGTCGGGCCGGTCTCCTCCCTCGGCCGCATCGGCGAGTACGAGGTCCTGGAGGAGATCAGCCGCGGCGGGCAGGGCGTCGTCTTCCGCGCCCGCCAGCCGCGGACCGGTCGGATCATCGCCCTGAAGCGCCTCCTCGCCGGATCGTTCGCGACCGCGCGCGGGCGCCAGCGCTTCGAGCGCGAGATGGAGATCACGGCCCGCCTGCAGCACCCCGGGATCGTGACGCTGCACGGCATGGAGATCATCGACGGCCAGCCGACGCTCGCGATGGAGTGGATCGACGGCGTCCACGTCGACCGCTGGGCGTCCGGGGAGGGAGGCGCGCGCCGCTCGAGCGCGGAGATCCTGAGGCTCACCGCCGCGATCGCGCGCGCCGTCCACCACGCGCACCAGCGCGGCGTGCTGCACCGCGACCTGAAGCCGGCGAACGTCCTCGTCGACGGCGAAGGACGGCCGCACGTCCTCGACTTCGGGGTCGCGAAGCTGCTGGAGGAGGACGAAGCGCTGACGCGGACCGAGGAGTTCATGGGGTCGCCCGCGTACGCGCCGCCCGAACAGCTCCGCGACGGCGCCCGCGCGGTCGACGTGCGCGGCGACGTCTACTCGCTCGGGGTCATCCTGTACGTCCTCCTCGCCGGGCGCCTCCCGTACGACAAGGAGCTCCGGGTCGCGGAGCGGCTCGCCGCCATCGAACGGCGCCCGCCCCCCGCCGCGTCGTCCCTCGCGCCGGGGATCGACCCGGAGATCGACACGATCCTCGGCAAGGCGCTCGCGGCGGACCCCGAGCTCCGCTACCCCTCGGTCGACGCGTTCGCGGCCGACCTCGAGCGCCACCTCGACGGCCGGCCGATCCTCGCCCACCCTCCCAGCACCTGGTACCACGTCCGGAAGATGGTGCGCCGGAATCGGCCGCTGGCCGCGCTCGCGGGACTCGCCGTCGCCCTCCTGATCGGCTTCGCGGCGCACGCGAAGCTCTCCGCGCTCCGCCTCGAGCGCGAGCGGAACCGGGCGGTCACCGTCGTGGAGTTCCTGCGGCGCGGCGTGTTCGGCGCCATGGACCCGTACCGGACCGGCCGCCGCGCGGACCTTCAGCAGATCCTCGACGCCGCGTCGGCTCGCCTCGAGGCGCGGCGCCCCGAGGAGGGCGACGTCCGGGCGGAGCTGCTGGAGATGCTCGGTCTCGCGAAGCATCGCCTCGGGGACCTCGCCGGCGCCCGGGAGGACCTCGAACGGGCCGACCGCGCCCTCGCCGACGACGCCGACCCGGTGCGGCGGGCGCGGGTGAGCGTCGCGCTGGCGAGCGTCCTGACCGATCAGAGCGAGTACGCCGCGGCCGAGCGACGCCTCCATCGCGCGGAGGAGACGCTGCGGCCCCGGGGCGCGGAGACCGCCGGCCTCCTCGTCGAGGTCCTGACCGCGCGCGCCGCGATCGATCTCACCCTCGAGCGGCTGGACGACGCGGCGCGCCGGGTCGACGAGATCGACGCGCTGGTCCGCCGGACGGACGGAGAGGAGGCGCCGTTCCTCCTCCGCACGCAGCTCCAGCGCGCGCTCCTCCTCTCGAAGCGCGGCCTCCACGCCGAGGCGGTCGCCGAGCTGGAGGACCTGCTGCCGCGTTGCGTCCGGCAGCTCGGCGACGAGAGCGCGATGGTCGCGTCGGTCGTCCGACGGCTCGGGCTCGTCCTGTTCCGGCTGGGGCGGCTCGACGAGAGCGGCGCCCGGCTCGAGGAGGCGCTCGAGCGGCGGCGCCGCCTGTTCGGCGACCGGCATCCGGACACGGCGCAGGTGCTGGTCGACCTCGCCGCGACGCGCGTCCCGGTGCTGCGGGAGGACGGGGCCGACGCGATGCTGAAGGCGGCGATCGAGGTGTTCCAGGAGTCGGGGGCCGGCGAGCAGGAGACGGTCGCCGAGGCGTACGGCCTCCTCGCCGAACAGCTCACCCGACGCGGCGAGTTCGACGAGGCAGAGGCGCTGATGCGGAAGGCGCTCGACCTGCTGCGCGGCCGCCTCGGCCCCGAACACCCGGCCGTCGCGGACGTCCTCACGAACCTCGGCGGCGTCCACTCGATGCGCGGCGACCACGACGACGCGCGCCGCTTCTTCGAGGAGGCGACGACGATCCGCCTCCACGCGCTCGGCCCCGTCCACCTCGACGTCGCGCACGGCCTGAACGGCTTGGCGCTGAACGCGAAGTTCGCGGGCGACTTCGACGCGGCCGAGCGCCACTACGGCGAGGCGCTCGAGGTGCTCCGCGCGGTCGACGACCCGTCCTGGACGATCCTGGTCGTGCTGAACAACCTCGCGTCCCTGAAGGAGAAGCGCGGGGACCGCGCCGGCGCGCGCGACGTCTATCAGGAGAGCCTCGACCTCGCGCGTGAGAAGGAGATCGGCGTCGACGTCGTCGACTGCGCCACGGCGGCCCGCGGCGTCGCCCGCACCAGCCTCGAGCTGCAGGACCACGCGCGCGCCGAGCCGATCTTCCGCGAGCTCGTCGCGACGCCCGAGTCGAACGCCGGCCGGGAGTGGCTGCTCGGCTACGACCTGGCCGGCCTCGGGGTGTCGCTCTCGGCCCGGGGCGAGTACGCCGAGGCGCTGAACGTCCTCGACCGCGCGGTGACCGAGATCGAGTCGCTCGGCGACCGGGCGCCGGCGTACCTCCTCCGCGAGACGCTGACCGTCCGGCGGATGATCGACGACCATCTCACCGGCAAGGGGGCGCCCGCCGCGAACGAGGACCCGGACGCGAACTGACCGCCCCTCGTCCGATCGTCACCGGGCCGGCGGCGGAGCGTCCGCGGCCTCTCGCAGCGCGCGGCGCGCGACCCTCCCGATGACGACGAGCGCCGCGACCGTCGCGACCCCGCCGACGACGGCGAGCCGGACGTCGCCGGACTCGGAGAGGTCGAGCTCGGAGAGCCCCGCCCCGGCGACGACCACCGCGACGACCCGCGGCGCCTGCCCGAGGACCGAGCCGATCAGGAACTCCCGGAGGCGGACGCCGGCGGCGGCCATCACCAGGTTCGTCCCCGCGAACGGCATCACCGGCGAGAGCCTCACCAGCGCGATCAGCCCGATCGTCCGGCCGCGGCGTTCGACCAACGCGCGGTGCACCGCCGCGGCGCGCGGACGGCGGTCGAGGAGGAGGAGCGCGCGGTCCCGGGTGAGACGTCTCAGCACGAGGAACCCGAGCGCCGCCGCGCCGACGATCCCGAGGAGCGCCGCCCCCGTCCCGGAGACCGCGCCGAACCGCATCCCCGCGACCAGCGACGTCGCGTGGGTCGGGACGAGCGAGAGGCCGGCCAGGACGACGGTCGCGACGACGATCGCCGCCAGCGCGCCGGCCGACGACAGACGTTCGAGCGGCGGATACCAGGTCTCCGCGGTCGCGACGAGGACCAGGGCGCCGGCGAGCGGACCGAGGACCATGAACGCCGCGAGCGGACCGATCGCTCCGAGTTCGAGGATCGCGGCGAGGAGGCGCCGCGGCCCGCGGACTACCACTCCTCGATCGCCCGCTTGATGCGCGGGCCGAACCAGTCGTACTCCTTCAGGAACGCGTCGTGCCCGTACATCGACGAGAGGATCTCGTGTCGGCACTCGCGGCCGTGGTTCTCGAGGAGATGCGCGAGGTGGAGCTGCTCGCTGGCGGGGATCAGCATGTCGCGGTCGACGCCGAGGATCAGCGTCTTCGCGGCGATCCGGAGCACGCCGTCCGCGTACGTCGGCTGCCCCGCGCCGAGGTCCATCATGTCCATGCACCGCGAGAGGACGAGGTAGCAGTTCGCGTCGAACCGGTGCGTGAACCGCTTCGCCTGGTGCGCGAGGTACTGCTCCACCTCGAACGCGAGGTCCTCGTAGCTGCGCGGCTTGTCGGGGTTCCAGTCGAACCGCTGGTTGAACTCGTCGCGCGAGCGGTAGGTGATGGTGCCGAGCTCGCGCGCGATCGCCAGTCCTCGCACCGGCGCGCGGTCGGCCTCGTACCAGCCGTCCTCGTAGTCCGGATCGAGCAGGATGGCGAGCCGGCCGACGCGCCGGAGCGCGACCGTCCCCGGCGTCGTCTTGCCGGTCGAGACGATCGTCACCAGGACGTCGAGGCGATCGGGGTGGAGCGCCCCGAACTGCAGCGCCTGCATCCCCCCGAGGCTCGAGCCGACGACGCCGTGCACCTTGTCGAGGCCCAGGTGGTCGAGCAGCAGGGCGTGGACGTTCGCCTGATCGGCCGGCGTGATCTGCGGGAAGTGCGGCCCGTACTTCCGCCCGGTCCGCGGGTCGACGCTGACCGGGCTCGTGGTGCCGAACGGCGAGCCGAGGATCGACGCGCAGATCACCCGGAACCGGTCGGTGTCGATCCCGAGCCCCGGCCCGATCATCGGCTCCCACCACCCCGGCTCGGGGTCGTCCGCCGAGGAGCGCGCGTGGCACGAGGCGGAGAGCGCCGGCATCACCATGATCGTCCGCTCGGGCGGGGCGTTCTCGTCCCCCCACTCCTCCCAGACGATCTCGAGCTCGGGCAGCGATTGTCCGAGGTCGAGCCGGAACTCCTCTTCGATCTTGATCTTCGGCATGGGGATCAGGCTAGCGGCGCCGCCGGTTCAGACCAACAGCTCGGAGCGCATCACGGTGACCGCCTCCCCGGCCAGCTCGACCCGGTCCCCCCGGACCGTCACCCCGATCGTCCCGCCCCGCGGCGACGCCTGCCGCGCCGTGATCGGGTTCCTCCCGAGCCGCTCGACCCAGTGCGGTCCGATCGCGCAGTGCGCCGAGCCGGTGACCGGGTCCTCGTCGATCCCGCTCCCCGGGGCGAAGAACCGAGACACGACGTCCCACTCCTCCCCCTCGTCCGCCGGCGCGGTCACGATCACCCCGCGAACCGGGAGCGCGCCGAGCCGCCGGTGGTCCGGCGCGGCGGCGCGGACCTCCGCGGCCGTTTCGACCTCGACGAGGAAGTCCGACCGCGCTCTCCCGACGAACACCGCGCGCACGCCGAGCGCCTCGAGCAGACCGTCGGACGGCGCGCCCTCCGCCACCGGGGCGGACGGGAAGTCGAGGACGATCGTCCGCCCCGCACGGCGCGCGCGCAGCTCGCCGCTCTTCGTGTGGAACCTCAGGATCCCGTCGACGGGGGCCGCGCCCGTCTCGAACAGGACGTGCGCGCTCGCCAGCGTCGCGTGCCCGCAGAGCTCCACTTCGACCGTCGGCGTGAACCAGCGGAGGTCGTACGCGCCGTCGCCCCGTCGGACCAGGAACGCGGTCTCGGAGAGGTTCATCTCGCGGGCGACCCGCCGCATCCAGTCGTCCTCCCGCGGCGCCGGCAGCACGAGCACCGCGGCGGGGTTCCCCGTGAACGGCGTGTCGGTGAACGCGTCGACCGTGTGCAGGACGAGGGGCATGGCGGACTCCGTCAAGGAGGGGAGAGTCGCTCGAGCACGCTTCGCGCGAGCGCCGGCAGCGTCGGGTCGCGCGCGCCGAGGACGAGGACGACGTCTCCTTCGCGCGCGGTCGCCCGGACCTCTTCGATCCAGCGATCTCGGTCGGCGGCGAGGGCGGCGGGCGTGCCGCGGCGGACGAGGGCCGCGACGAGGTCGTCCGAGGCGACGTCGCGCGACACCGTCCCGCCGGCGAAGTAGATCGGCGCCAGCCAGAGCCGGTCGTCCGGGCGGACCGCGGCCGCGAACGCGTCGATCAGCTCGTCCTTCAGGAAGCGGGTCGGCGCGAACCCGTGCGGCTGCCACCAGGCGAGGACGCGCCCGCCGCGTCCGGCCGCCGTCGCGAGGACCGCGCGGAGCTTCTTCGGGTTGTGCGCGAAGTCGTCGACCACGAGCACGCCGCGCGCCTCGCCGACCCGCTCGTAGCGGCGGTGGACGCCGCGGTACGCGCGGAGCGCCGCCGACGACGTCTCCGGGTCGACCCCGACCGCCGCCGCGACCGCGATCGCCGCCCGCGCGTTCTCGGCGTTGTGCCGGCCGGGGAGCGGGAGTTCGACCGGGACGCCGTCGACCTCGAACCGGACCCGGTCCGCCTCGACCGCCGGCTCGTCCCCCAGCTCGTACACGACCGCGCCGTCCCGCAAGGAGACGAGCGGGGCGTCGACGCCCACCAGGAACGTCCCGCGGACGTGCTCCCGGAACGCCCGGTACTGCTCGAGCACCGCCTCGTCCGGCATGTGGTCGCGGTGGAGGTTCAGGACGACGCCGACCTCCGGGTGGTGCTTCACGAGCGAGCCGTCGCTCTCGTCCGCCTCGAACACGAGCGGGCCGGCGCCGCGCCACGCGTTCCCGAGCCGCCCCGCCTCCATGAGCGACACGAGCCGGCCGCCGGTGATCAGCCCCGGGTCGCGCCCCGCGTGCCGGAGGATCTCGAACACCATGGCGGTGACCGTCGACTTGCCGCTCGACCCGGCGATCCCGATCGACGGTCCGGACCCGACGAGGGCCGCGAGGAGGTCGGCGCGGTGGACGACCGGCACGCCGCGCTCGCGGGCGCGGACGAGGTCGGGGATCGCCGCCTCGACCGCCGTCGACGCGACGACGACGTCCGCGCCGTCGACCGCCGACCCGTCCTGCGGCGCGATCGCGACCCCGGCCGCCTCGAGCGCGCGCCGCTCCTCGACCAGCCCCCCGCCGTCGATCCCGCGGTCCGACCCGCTCGCGCGCCCGCCGCCGAGCGCCCGATGCTGCGCCAACGCGCTCATGCCGCTCCCCCCGACCCCCACGAAGTGGAAGACGGCGCGCGGGTCGTCGAGGTGGTCGGTCCAGGCGGTCATCAGAGGGTCGTGCGAGGCCCCGGCGTGAATCGAGCCCGAGTGTAGGGTAGCTTCGTCCGCATGCCCGAGGCGTTCGTCCGAACCAACTTCCCCGCCGTCTCTCGCGTCCGCATCAAGGACTACAAGAGCATCGGACTCTGCGACGTCTCCTTGAAGATGGTCACCCTCCTTGTCGGCCGGAACGGAGCCGGCAAGAGCAACTTCCTGGACGCCCTCGACTTCGTCGCCGACTCGCTTCGCACGACGCTGGACCACGCCATGTCCTCCCCCGTGTCTCCACGATGGTCAGTCTCGTCCTCCCGAACCCGGAGTTCGAAACCTGGTTCGTGGCTGCGGCGGATCGACTGAGGGACGTGCTCGAGGAGGGCCCGACCCCGGCCGATCCCGAGGGGAGGGGCCTGGGCAGGCGCTGGATCCAACGTCGATTCAAGAGAGGCGCCTACAGCGAGAGTATCGATCAACCGAAGCTCGCCGGGCGCATGGATCTCGCCTCCGCACGCCGTCGCAGCCCGTCCTTCGACAAGCTCTGCCGAGAGGTCGAGCGCCGACTCGCGGAGTTTCCTCCCGACTGAGATTCCTGTCGGCTCCCGACTCCCGCCGGCGCGTCCCTTCCGTCCACCGAACGGAAGAGGTCCGCCATGAACCGCATCGTCCTCCCCCTCGCCCTCCTCTCCGCGGGCGCCCTCGCCGAGCGCGCCGACGCCGCGAAGCGGAAGGTCCCGCAGCAGTATCCGACGCTCCAGGCCGCGATCGACGCCGCCGCCCCTCACGACGTGGTCGTGGTCGGCGCGGGGACGTACACGGAGAGCCTCTGGATCCAGGACGTCGCCGACGTCCGGATCCGCGGCAAGGGGGACGCCGTCCTCGACGGCGGCGGCGCGCTCGCCGCGATCACCCTGTTGAACTGCCAGCGGGTCACCGTCGAAGGCCTCACGATCCGGAACGCCGACGTCGGGATCACGACCCAGTTCGTCCAGGAGTCGACGGTCGACGACTGTCGTTTCCTCGACGTGGCGGACGTCGCGATCGAACTCTTCCTCGCCGCCGCCTGCCGCGTCGTCGACTCCCGCGTCACCGACGTCTCCGGGGGCGGCGTGCGGATCGAGCAGTCGACGGGCTGCGTCGTCGAGCGGACCCGGTTCCTCGGGGTCGGGGACGACGCCGTCACCGTGAGCGGCTCGATGCACTCGATCCTCGACAACCGGTTCGTCGATTGCGGTCACATCGGAATCCGGGTCGGGGACTCCGGCGTCCCCGGGGAGTCGACGCTGGTGGCGGGGAACGTCCTGACCGCGTGCGGCAGCGAGTCGATCCAGGTGAGGGTGGGGTCGACCGGCGTGACGGTCCTCTCCAACCGGATCCGGAAGGCGAAGGACGACGCGATCCACGCCGGCGACTCCGTCGAGTGGGTCGTGATCGCCGCGAACGTGGTGAAGAAGGCCTCGGGCAGCGGGATCCTCTTCCACGCCGACGAGTCGATCGTTCGGAAGAACCGGATCGTGAAGGCGGGTGGCGACGGGATCCTCGTCGGGGCCTCGACGCACCAGACGCAGTTCGAGGCGAACCGGGTCCGGAAGTGCGCGAACGACGGCTTCCTCGTCGACGCGTCGGGGAACTCGTTCGTCGGGAACCGCTCGCGGAAGAACGCGGCCCTCGACCTCCACGACCTGAGCGGGCCGGCCGCGAACGCGTACATCGACAACGTCTTCGGAACCACCAACTGATCGCACCCTCTCACCGGAGCCCCGAGCCATGAACCGTCCCCTGATCTCCCTCGCCCTCCTCGCTTCGTTCGTCGCCGCGGATGCCGCCGGCGCCAAGCTGAAGGTGCCGAAACAGTTCCCCACCATCCAGGCCGCGGTCGACGCCGCGGGGCCGGGCGACACGATCGTGATCGCCGCCGGGACGTACGTCGAGTCCGTGAACGTCGAGCTCGCGAACGACCTCCTCCTCCGCGCCAAGGGGAAGGTGGTCGTCGACGGCGCCGGCGGCGTCTACGCGCTGCGCCTCCACGGCGCGAACGACCTGAGGGTCGTCGGCCTGACGCTGCGGAACGCCGACTACGGCGTCCTGCTCGGTCTCTCGACGAACGTCGAGCTCGACGACTGCGTCTTCAGGGAGACGGCGATCGCCGGCGTCTCGATGGGGATGTGCTCCGGCTCCCGGGTCGTCGACTCCACGGTGCGCGACTCGGCGGGCCACGGCGTCACCTTCACCATCTCCAGCGGCTGCTCGGTCGAGCGGACGCGCATCCGCGACGTCGGCGGGAACGGCGTCTACGGCTCGGGGAGCGCGATCTCGATCCTCGACAACCGGATCGAGAAGACCGGAGGTCACGGCGTGCGGCTCGGCGGCTCGGAGGCGGCCACGGCGTGGCTCGTCGCCGGGAACGACCTCCGCGACGTCGCGGACGACGGCGTCTTCCTCTCGGAGGGGAGCGGGAGCACGATCCTCCAGAACTCGATGCGCCGCGCGACGGACGCGGGGGTCGACTCGTTCGATGCGAACTCGGCCCTCCTGATCTCGGGGAACGTCGTGTCGAAGTCGGGCCGCGGCCTCACGCTCCGCGCCACCGACTCGATCGTCCGCGACAACGTGGTGAAGAAGCCGTCGCTGCAGGGGATCCTGATCCCGGCCTCGGG
>JAUIEL010000688.1 GCA_030428825.1 bacterium | reverse complement strand
ACGTGCGGTCCAGGCGGCCGCGGCGATGCTGCGGGACGCGATGAACGTCTCAACGGAGGTGATTACCGCCCCAGCTCAGAACAAGACTTCAGGTCTTCGACCGCCGGCCCAGCCGGGTGCGCGGCGCCCGTCTGCGGCGGCTGCGCGCCGCGGGGACGCCGATCGTCTGGACCGCCCACAACCTCCGGAACCACGAGGGGCGGTTCCCGCGGCTCGACCGCCGCGTCACGGCCGGCGCGGCGCGGCTCGCCGACGCGATCGTGGCGCACGGCGAGGCCGCCCGGACCGCGGTGGCGCGCGCGCTCGGGGGGGAGCTGCTCGGGAGGATCCACGTCGTCCCTCACGCGCACTACATCGACGACTACCCGAACGAGATCGACCGGTCGGCGGCGCGGCGCGCGCTCGGCCTCGACGAGGGACGGTTCGTCTTCCTCTTCCTCGGGCGCGTGCGGGCGTACAAGGGGGTCTTCGAGCTGCTCGACGCGTTCCGGGACGCCCCCCTCCCGCCGGGGACCGAGCTGGTCGTCGCCGGCAAGACGACCGGCGACCGCGAGCGCGTCCGGTTGAAGCGGCGCTGCAAGAAGGCGGCCGGCGTGACCCTTCACTACGGCCACGTCGAGGACGAACGGCTGCAGGAGTTCTTCGCCGCCGCCGACGTCTGCGTGCTGCCGTACCGCGACGTGCTGACGTCCGGGGCCGCGGTCCTGGCGATGTCGTTCGGGAAGCCGATCGTCGCGCCCGCCGTCGGCGGACTGACGGAGGTCCTCGACGACGGCGGCGCGTGGCTGGTCGATCCGGACCGCGACGGCGCGCTCGGGGAGGCGCTCGTCGCCGCCGCGGGGACGGGACCGGAGCGGCTCGCCGCCATGGGCGCCCACAACCGCCGCCGCGCCGAGGAGTGGAGCCCGTCCCGGGTCGCCGCGATGCACGCGGAGGTCTACGAGGCCGCCCGCGCCGCCGCCTCCTCGTAGACCTCGAGGTGCCGGTCGACGGTCCGCGCCAGCGAGAACTCCTCGGCCAGCCGCCGGATCGCCTCGTCCTCCCCGCCGTCCGCCGCGTCGAGCGCCGCGGTCGCGGCGGCGGCGAGCGCCTCCGGCTCGTACGGCGAGAACGTCGCGAACGCGTCCGGCGAGACCGCGCGGTACTCGTCGAACTGCGGCAGCGCGGGGACCAGGATCGGTCGGGCGGCGGAGATCCACGTCGTCAGCGAGCCGGACGCCGAGAAGAACCGGAACGGGCAGAGCGCGAGGTCGGTCGCGACGAGCCAGCGCTCCTGCACCTCCTCCTCGAGCCAGCCGGTGACGACGAGCCGGTCCCGCACGCCGAGCTTCTCGGCCCGGTTCCGGAGCGTCTTCAGCTTGTCGAGGTTCTCCTCCGACGCGGTCCCCGCGAAGACGAGCCGCACGTCGTCCGGGAGGTGCGGGAGCGCCTCGACGGCGAGGTCGTACCCCTTGCGCGGATGGATGTACCCGAGCACGGTCACGATCCGCTCGTCCCCGAGCCCGAGCGCGCCGCGCGCCGCGTCCCGGTCGGGGAGCGCGCGGCGCGGCTCGACGAAGTGACCGACGACGCGGAGCCGCGACGCCGCGCCGGGGAACGAGGCGAGCCGCCGCCGCTCCTCCTCGAAGCAGACGAGCCCGACCGCGGCGCGCGACAGCAGGAGTCGCACCGCCCGGTTCTGCGGCCCCCGCGTCCGCCGGTCCTTCCACCAGGCCGCGACGCGGGCGCGCGCCGTCCGCTTCCGCTTCCACTCCGCCCACGGGTTGGTCGGGTAGACGTCGTGGAACGTGCAGACGATCGGCGCCGCGCACCGATCGAGGAAGGTCCGGAGCGCCTCGAGCTGGAACGTGCCGCCGCCCCAGACCGCCCGGTTGTACTGGAGGTGCACGACGTCCGCCTCCGACAGGCGACGCGCCGCCTCCTCGAGCCGGGGGAGGTCGTCGCGCGGGTGCCCGAGGAGCGCGAGGTCGGCGTCGACGACCGACACGCCGTCGCGCGTCGCCGCCTCCCCCATCAGGAGCCGACCGTAACGGACCAGCCCGTGCCGCCGCTCGCCGAGGTTCAGGAAGCCGACCTTCATCGCCGCTCTCCGCCGCGCGCCTTCCGGGCCCGCCGCCACCGCTTCGTCGTCCGCGCCAGGGTCGCGCGCGCGAGGCCCGGCAGGAGCCGGAGCGCTCCGTGCTCGGGAACGTACCCGGCGCGCGACAGCTCCGGCCAGACCGCGGCCTCGATCTCGCGGATCTCTCCGGGGGAGAGCTCCTCCCGCCACGCGTCGATCCGCGACGCGGTCACCGCCTCGCGGACGCCGGCCTTCCACGGCTCGCGCTCGACGTCGACGGAGGCCGCCTCCTGGTGGCGGAGCATCGCCTCGTCGAACGGGAGGTCGAGGAACCGGCAGACCCGCTCGAGGACGTCCCGCGGCGACCGCACCAGCTCCTCGTAGCGGACGGTCAGGAGGCCACCCTCGCGCGGCGGGGTCGCGCGGGCGGCGACCTGGTACTTCCGCCAGACCGCCGCGTCCGCGGCGAGGCTCCCGTTCGTCCACGGCACGCTCCGCCACGAGAGGGCGACCGCCCGGGCGTCGCGGACGACGTGCACGAACCGTGCGCCGTCGAACAGCGCCTCGAGCGCCGGCATCGCCAGCAGGTGGTTCGGCGTCTTCTCCCCCACCCGGGCGACCCCGCGGCGCGCGCGGAACTGCTCGAGCAGGATCCGGAACGGCGCCCCGCGGTCGCGCGGCGCGGCGCGGACCGCCGCGGCGAACCGCTCGCGGTCGAGCTCCATCTCGGCGAACTCGGGCGTGGCGGCGAGGTCGTCGATCAGCCGCTCCCGCCCCTCGTCCGTCGCCGGGTCGTACCGCTTCGGCTTCGCGAGGAACCGCCGCGCGTAGAACGTCTCGGGCGCGACCGCGACCTCGGGGTGGGCGTCGAGCTGGGCCTGGAGGAGGGTCGTGCCGGAGCGGGGGCAGCCGACGAGGAAGAACGGCGGCGCGGTCCCGTCGCTCACGGGGCGCCCTCCCCGTCGAGGTAGCCGAGGCGGGCGAGGAGCGCCCCCGCCTCCTGGCGGACCAGCCCGTCCTCCTCCGGCGCGAGCTCGCGGCGCCACCGCCCGACCGAGTCGGAGCGCGCCCGCTCGAGCCGCGCGGTGAGCGCCCCGCGCGACGCCTCCGCGTCGACGCCGAGGAAGTCGAGGATCCTCCGCCCCTCCTCGCGCGGCGCGGCGACGAGCGCCTCGTACCGGACCTCGAGGTACCGCTCGTCGGGGAGGATGCTCCCCTGCGCCGACGCCGCCTCGACGTGTCGCCGCCACGCCCAGATGCAGCGGTGGAGGTCGGTCGTCGCCTGGAACTCCGCGCGCCGCTCCGGCTCGACCCAGAACCGCGGGTACGGACCGTGGAGGTAGCCGCCGGCCTCCCGCTTCCCCGAGTCGCGCGCCCGCTCGGCGAGCCACGGCTTCTCCCGGTACGAGAGCGCGGCGTCGCGGCCGTCGCGGAGGATGTGGAGGAACTGCGCCCCCTCGAACGTCCGGTCGAGGAAGTCGATCACGAAGCAGTTCTGCGGCGTCTTCTCGCAGAACCGGAGGTCGCCATCGAGGTGGCGGCGCAGGAGCCAGCGGTACGCGGCGCGGTAGAAGAGGCGCG
>JAUIEL010000687.1 GCA_030428825.1 bacterium | reverse complement strand
AGCCGCTTCAGGTGCAGCTCGAGGGCGATCCGGAGGGAGAGGTCGAGGTCGAGGGCGTTGTGGTGGGTCAGGAACGGCCGCGCCGCCGCCCCGCCCGCGAGCTGATGGAGGACCGGCGTCTCGACCTCGAGGAAGCCGCGGTCGTCGAGGAACCGCCGGATCTCCGAGATCACCCGGCAGCGCGTGCGGAACGCGTCGCGGACCTCGTCGTTCACCGAGAGGTCGACGTGCCGGTTCCGAGACCGGAGCTCGACGTCCTGGAGCCCCTCCCACTTCGCCGGCGGCGGCAGGAGCGACTTGCAGAGCGGCACCACCTCGTCCGCGAAGACGGTGACCTCCCCCTTGCGCGTCTTGTCGAGCACCCCCTTCACGCCGAGCCAGTCGTTCAGGTCGATCGCGTCCCGCAGCAGCTTGTACCGATCCGCCCCGATCCGGTTCTTCTGCATGTAGACCTGCATCCGGCCGGCCTGGTCCTTCAGGTCGAAGAAGCAGGAGTTGCCGTGGTCGCGGAACGACATCACCCGCCCCGCGATGATCGCCGGCGACGTCTCCCCGTCGACGTGACGCTCGAGGACGCCGCCGATCGGCTCGCGCTCCTCGCCCCGCTCGGGGAACCGCTTCGGGTACGGGTCGATCCCCGCCGATTGATACAACTCCAGCTTCTTCAAGCGTTCCGGGGGGACCCTGTCGGCCATGGGAGGCTCCACGCCGTCGTCGGCTTCGCGGGAGAGGTCGAAACTTCCTGATCTTATGCTCCGGCAAATCCCCTTCAAGAACGACCAGGGCAGCGTAGACTTCCGCCCCTCCATGCCCGGGGTCTTGAGATGCTGAGGTTGCAGGGCGTCCTGCTCTTCCTGATCGTTCCGGTCGCCTTCTGGCTGCTGCTGGCGCAACCGTACGAGCCGCGCGCGGCGCTCGTGCTCGGCGCGCTGCTGCTGGTCGGCCTCCGCTTCCTGGCGGCGCCGTTCGTGCGCCGGACGCACGCCGTGAAGGGGATCTGGACCGGCGGCGAGATCGCGCCGGGCTGCGGCTACCGCGTCGTCACCGACGGCCGCGAGTGGACGTTCAACAGCTTCAACGACCCTCTCCGCGACAAGGCGGCGGCCCTCTTCACGTTCGCCCAGAAGCTGGCGTGGCCGCTCCGGCTGGCGTTCGTCGGGCCGGTCGCGTACTTCGTCGCGGCCGAGTTCGCGCGGGTCGCCGGGGTCGAGGGGGCCCCGCCGCACGCGACGAACGTCCTGGTCCTGAAGGGGGTCCTGGCCGTCGCGGCGCTCGGCACGTTCGTCGGGTACCGGTTCGTCCAGCCGGGCCCCCACCACGCCAAGGACCCCGTTCGCTTCCCGTTCGGGATCCACAACGTGTATCTGCTCGGGCTGCGCTGGACGCTCGCCGTCCTCCTCGTCGTCGGCCTCTGGTGGACCGTCGACGTGGCCCGGGCCCTCGCCGCCCGCTGACGGGGCGCCGCCTCGCGCGGAACCTCCGCCTTCGGCGCGGAGAGAGGTCGACCTCGCGATTCGCGTCGGTAGAATGCCCGGTTTGGCCCCGTACGCGAACCGCGGAAGCGCCCATGCCCACCGAGGTCACCGAGATCGGCCCCTGTCAGCGCCGGATCTCCGTCTCCATCCCGAAGGACGAGATCCAGAAGGCGATCCAGCGCACCTGGTCGCAGGCGCGGAACCAGATCCAGCTCAAGGGATTCCGGCCCGGCAAGGTGCCGAAGAAGATCCTCGAGCGGAAGTACGGCGACGCCATCCGCGAGGAGGTGAAGCAGAACCTGGTGAACCAGGCGTACCGCGACGCGCTGGAGCAGCACGACCTCGACCCGATCTCGCAGCCGCACCTCGACCTCGACTCGCTCCCGTTCGACCCCGAGTCGGAGTTCCGGTTCGAGCTGACGCTGGAGATCCGGCCGAAGTTCGAGCTCCCCGAGTACAAGGGGCTCCCGGTCGGAGCGCCGCCCGTGGTCGTCCGCGACGAGGACGTCGAGCGCGAGCTCGAGAAGATCCGGTCGGGACACGCGACCGCCGAGCCGGTCGAGGAGGGGGTCGCCTCGAAGGGGGACTATTTGATCGCGGACGTCGAGATCGCGGTCGACGGCGCGGTCGTCGCCCACCACGAGGACCGGATCGTCGACACCAACCGGGACCTCGTGGACGGCCTGCCGACCGAGGGCGGGACGGCCGCGTTCGCCGGGAAGAAGGTCGGCGACACCGTCACCACCCCGGTCCACCTGCCGGCCGACTTCGAGCCCGAGGGGTTCGCGGGCGCCGAGGCCGAGCTCCGGAGCACCATCAAGGAGGTCCGCCGGATCACGCTCCCGCCGGTCGACGACGAGTTCGCGAAGAAGGTCGGGACCGAGTCGGTCGACGACCTGAAGGAGAAGGTCCGCGAGCAGGTCGAGCGGAACCAGGAGAGCGAGCGGAACCGCTTCGTCGAGGAGGCGGTCCTGAACGAACTGATCGGCCGGACCTCGTTCGACCTCCCGCCCGACCTCCTGGAGAAGGCGACCCGCGAGAAGGTCCACGAGCTGGAACACCGGATGATCGGCTCCGGGATGCCCGAGACCGAGGCGAAGGCGAACGCCGCGTCCCACACCGACCGGCTCCGCCAGGAGGAGACGCGGTCGCTCCGGGTCTCGTTCCTGATCGACGCGATCGGCCGGGCCGAGAAGGTGTCGGTCGCGGACGCCGAGATCGAGTCGAGCGTCCGCGCGATCGCGGCTATGCACCAGCAGGACCCGCAGAAGGTGTTCGACGAGCTGTACGAGGCCGGCCGGCTGCCGGCGCTGCGGGCTCAGATTCTCGAGGGCAAAGTCCGAAAAATGCTCCGGGAGGCGGCCGAGATCACGGACCTCGAGGAGGACCGGGCCGGATCCTGATCGACCGATCATCCGTCGGCGGAGAACCCATGAAGTCCTACTACCCCGTCCCCTACGTCATCGAGAAGACCGGCCGCGGCGAGCGGGCGTACGACATCTACTCCCGGCTCCTCGAGGACCGGATCATCTTCATCGGGACGCCGATCGACGATCACGTCGCGAACGCGGTGATCGCCCAGCTCCTGTTCCTCCAGAAGGACAACAAGAACCAGGACATCAACATCTACATCAACTCGCCCGGCGGGTCGGTGTCGGCGGGCCTGGCGATCTACGACACGATGCAGTTCGTCCAGTGCGACGTCGCGACGTACTGCATCGGAATGAACGCCTCGATGGCCGCCCTCCTGCTGGCGGGCGGGACGGCCGGGAAGCGGCACGCGCTCCCGAATTCGCGTATCATGATCCACCAGCCCTGGGGCGGCGCGTCGGGGACGGCGGCCGACAGCGAGATCCAGGCGAACGAGATCGTGAAGATGAAGGCGCAGCTGAACCAGCTCCTGTCGCAGCACACCGGGCAGCCGCTCGACAAGATCGAGAAGGACGCCGACCGCGATCACTACATGTCCGCGGACGAGGCGAAGGCGTACGGCCTGGTCGACGAGGTGGTCGAGCCGCTGAAGGCGGCGGGAGCTTGACGTGAGCGGACGCGGGGCGCGAGACAGCGAACGGTGCACCTTTTGCGACAAGCCGAAGCGGCAGGTCGCCAGCCTCATCGCGGGTCCGCCCGGCGTCTACATCTGCAACGAGTGCGTCGAGCTCTGCAACACGA
>JAUIEL010000686.1 GCA_030428825.1 bacterium | reverse complement strand
GCGGGACGAGCAGGAGGAGGGCGAGCCCGAGGTCGTACGCGGCGAGGACGATCACCGCCGGCACCATGAAGAGCGTCTCGGTCAGGTACATCACCCCCGGCCCGACGAACATCCGGACCGCCTCGACGTCCCACGCCAGGCGCGACATCAGGTCGCCCGACCGCATCGACTGGTACCACGAGCCGGGGAGGGTGAGGATGTGCCGGTAGAGGTCGTTCCGGAAGTCCTCCTCGAAGCGGCGCGACGCCGTGACGAGGAACCAGCGCATCGCGAACTTGAACACCCCCTTGCCGAGCGCCAGCCCGACGATCAGCAGGAAGTACGTCCGGAGCGACCAGGTCAGCTCGCCCCGCTCGAGCTCGTCGATCCCGCGCCCGATCACCCACGGGATCAGCAGGTCGAGTCCGCGCGACAGCGGGATCGCGAGCATCCCGAGCGCGATCGAGAGCCGATAGCGCGGCAGGTACTCCTTGATGCGGGCGAAGTCGCGGAACATCACTCCGGGCCGGGCGCGATCGGGGACGAGGCGGAAGCGGGCGAGTCTACCCGACCGCCGGGGGAGTCACGCCGGCTCGCGTCGACCCGACGTCTCGTCGAGCGTCTCCTCGTGACCTCCCCGTGACCGCCGCTCCGGCGCCGCGGCGGCACCCTGGTCGCACCACGAGGAGGAACCCGATGCGCACCACGCTCACGACCGCGCTCCTGTCGTTCGCCGCCGCCGCGTCCGCCGTCGGCCAGGCCGCCCCGCCCCCGACCGACGTCGTCCTGCCGCAGCGCGGGACCCTCGGGCCGGACGGCGAGATCGTCCTGACCGGGGTCCGCGTCGGCGTCGTCGTCGACGACCGGGTCGCGCGGACGACGATGGAGGTCACGATCGCGAACACCGGCGAGCGCGTGCGCGACGTCGAGTTCGTGGTCCCGGTCCCGGACGGGGCGACGACGGTGGCGTTCGACTTCCACGGGTCCGAGGCGGAGCCGACCGCGCGGCTCCTCCCCGCCGACGAGGCGCGCCGCACCTACGACGAGATCGTCGGGAGGCTCCGCGACCCGGCGCTCCTCGAGTTCATGGGGAGCGCCGCCGTCCGCTCGTCGGTCTTCCCGGTCGGGCCCGGGGATCGCCAGCGGCTCCGGCTCTCGTACGAACACGTCCTCTCCGGCGGGTCCCGACGGATCGACTACGCGTTGCCGCGGAGCGAGCTCCTCTCGGTCGCCGTGCCGTGGGAGCTCTCGCTCACCGTGAAGACGAAGGCGGCGATCGCGGCGGTCCACTCGCCGACGCACCGGTTCGAGCGGATCGACGTCAGCCGGCACGAGGTCGCGCTCCGCGTCCCCGAGAAGGCGGCGCGCGAGCCCGGGCCGATCCTCCTCTCGGTCCTGCTCGACGGGGAGGGGGTCGCGTCGTCGTTCACGGCCTGCCCCGATCCGGACCGGGCCGGCGGGACGTTCCTCCTCGTCGTCGCGCCGCCGCGTCCGGTCGAGGGAGGACCGGTCGCGGCGCGGGAGCTGACGCTGGTGATCGATCGGTCCGGGAGCATGAAGGGGGCGAAGCTCGACCAGGTGACCGACGCGGCGAAGGAGATCGTCCGGCGGCTCGGCCCGGCGGAGTCGTTCCGTCTCGTCGCCTACGCGTCGAGCGTCGACGTCCTCTCCGGTCCGGCGCTCGACGCGACCCCGGAGAACGTCGCTCGGGCGGAGGGATGGCTCGACGCCCTGCACGCGAACGGCGGGACGGACGTCCTCGCCGGGTTGCGCGAGGCGTTGGCGGCGGCGCCGACTCCCGGCCGGGTGCCGTACGTCCTCTTCCTGACCGACGGCCAGCCGACCGTCGGCGTCACCGACGAGGCCGCGATCCGCGCCGCCGCCGCCGCCGAGAACCGGCACGGCCACCGGATCCTCGCGCTCGGCGTCGGCGCCGACGTCAACACCGCGCTCCTCCGCGACGTCGCGACGGTCGCCCGCGGGAGCGCGTTCTTCATCCTCCCGGGCGAGCGGGCCGGACCGAAGATCGAGCGGACGTTCGACCGGATGCGCGACCCGATCCTGACCGGACTCTCGCTCGGCGTCGTCGACGCGGTGGGGGACGACGCGCGCCACCGCCTGCTCGACCTCGAACCGCCGGTCCTCCCCGACCTCTTCGCCGGGGACGAGGTCGTCGTGACCGGGCGGTACCGCGGGACCGAGCCGCTCCGCTTCCGGCTGGAGGGGGACCACGGCGATCGGCGCCGCACGTTCGACCTCGCGGTCCGGCTCGACGACGCGTCGCCGTCCGCGGCGTACGTGCGACGGCTCTGGGCGGGGCGCCGGATCGCCGGCCTGGTCGACGCGATCCGAGCGCTCGGCGCGGGGACGGCGAGCGACGACCCGCGGTTCGTCGAGCTCCTGACGGAGGTGGTCCGCCTGTCGAGGGAGCACGGGATCCTGACCGAGTACACGGCGTTCTTCGCGTCGGCGGGGACCGACCTGCGCGACCCGGACCGGATCCTCGAGGAGGCGGAGCGGGCGTTCCGCCGTCGCGCGATGGCGGTCCGGACCGGGACGGGGGCGATCAACCAGGACGTGAACCTCCGCCTGTCGCGCCTCGGCGGCCGCCTGAACCGCCGGAACGCGTTCTACGACGAGCGGCTGTTCCGTCGCGAGTTCGCCGGGGTGCAGCAGATCCACGACCTGACGTTCTACCGCCGCGGGTCGACGTGGATCGACGCCCGCCTGCTCGATCGTCCGCGCGACCTCACGCAGGCGACCGAGGTCCGGTTCGGGACGGACAGCCACCGGGCGCTCGTCGATCGGCTGGCCGCGGACGGTCGTCCCGGCCTCCTCGCGCTGGGCGACGACGTGTTGCTGCTGCTCGGTCCGAAGGCGGTGCGGCTCCGCGCCGATCCCGCGCCCTGACGAAGAGGGGCGCCCGGAACGGACGCGGCGACGCCGACCCGAGGGTCGGCGCCGCCGGGCGCGGGAACCGGAACGGCGCGGTCAGCCGTCGTCGCCGTCCCCCTTCCCCTTGCCGGCGCGGCTCGGGTGGTCGGGGTCGTGCCCCTTCGCGCGGCCGCGGACGCCGCCCTTCTTCAGGGGGCCCTTCTTCTCGAGGCCGGGCGGGCCGTCCTGCTCCGCCTTCTGCTTCGCGGCGCGCCGCTGGCGCCACTGGGCCTCGAGGCGATCCTTGTCCTGCTCGAACTTCCGGTCGATCTCCTGGCGCTGCGCCCGGTACCGCTCGCGGAGCTCGTTCGCCTTCTCGCGGTCGCCCGCCTCGACGGCGCGCTCGTGGTCGGCGCGCAGCGAATCCTCGAGCTCCTCGAGCTGACGGTCGCGACGGGACTCGAGCTTCTCCATCGCGGCCTCCTGCGCCGGGCTCAGCCCGCCGTCCTCCTCCTCGCCGAGCTCCTCGTCGTCCTCTTCGTCCGCGGTCTCGCCGAGTCCGGGGTCGGCGAGGACGGTCTTCATCAGGTCGCCCTTCTGGTACGAGTTGTTGACGAGGTTCAGCGCCTCGCGGAGCGCGCGGAGCGTCGTGTCCGGCTTGTCGTCCCCGTCGAGGTCGACGACCTTGTCGGACGGCTCCGCCTTCTTCCCGAACTTCCCCGCGATCGCCTTGTCGCTGACCTGGATCACCCGATCGATCACGTCGAAGTCGATCGTCGACGGGATGATGTCCT